>CACZKQ010000011.1 GCA_902781765.1 uncultured Elusimicrobium sp.
AAGTGAATGGCTCCTACTTTTTGTCTAGGTTCTTTGCTCATAGCAAATACGGTTGTATTAGGTGCTAAGGTGCGTAGGGTAGGCATCATGGCGCGTCCGCCGTTAGGAACGTGAATATCCGTTATAATTAAATTGTAATGTGCGCCGGATTCAATGGATTTGATTAAATCTTCTCCATCTTCAAAAGTGGATACTTTGGCCTGCGCGCCTAAGCGTCCTTCTTGCGCCCATCTTCGGAAATTCGCAAGCGGTTTTTCATCATCATTAAGAACAGCGATATGCAAGTCCGGCGGCAGATTTTTAAGTAAATCTGCACTTTGGGAAGCGGCTTTGTCCGCCAAATAGCGCAAGCTGCCCATTTCTTCTTCCGCTTGTTCCGACCAGGATTCAGGACCGTAAATAGTATAGTCGGCGTGATTGGAATCAAATAAGAAAAATTCATGCCAATTAAATGTTCTTCCATCCGGCCTGTCTAATTTTACTCCTCCCACTAAGCTGCCCAGGATTGGATTAAATACCTGATATACCCCAACGTAAAAAGAGTGGACGGCTTTCAAATAAGGATCTTCCGGTAAAAAGTAAAGTAATTTGCCGGAGGCCGTAATCATTTGCAACATATCACTGCTAACGGCACCCAATTGATGAACTTCCAAACGCGGTTCATGCTCAGAAAAAGCCGCTCCCGTTACGTAAGGTGTTACGGTTGGAGTGATCTTCGTTTCGTCACGTAATAAAGAGCGGTACATGGGAACTAAGTAAAAATCGGTTCCATCTTTAACATATTGATACACGCGGTCTTCTAAATCGGAGGGGTTCGGCCTATTAGCTTGTATGCTACCATAATCGGAAGTAAGTAAGTTTTTTAATTTATCGCGTTGTTTGGTTGTATAATATTTTTCCCGGTATTGTTTATTCCAGGAATTGATGTATATTTCCTGTGGTGTTAAAAAATCTATTTTTTCGGATCCTAGCACAGTAGTAGCGGAGGGGACAATGGAATGGCGCACCTGATCAATGGGGCGCAATTTATAGTTTAAAGATTGTTCAAGAGCGGTAATTTTGATTGGGTCGGTAACTAGCGTGGTTGTTGGAGGAATGTAAGGATGAAGAACGGTCCTAGCTACGTTACGTTGCACTTGGGCGGAAATACGTGCTGACTGCTCGGCTATTCTTTCCACGTGTTGGGCTAGGGCCGGCATGACGACAAAGGTTAGTAAACTGAGGATGCAAGCTATTTTTTTCATAATCACTCTCACAAAAGAATTGGCTTATACCCTTAAGATAATACTTTTCCTTCAATTTTACGAGGGCCAAAAGGCCCATTTTACAGTGGGTCTTTTGGCCTTTAAAAAGGACAGCCGATACCCCGGATTCTGTCAACTCTGACGAGTTGTGATAACCATTACTCTAAGCGGCCTACTTGGTCACGAACGCAGGCGACGTATGGACCGGCTTGGCCTTGCTCCGTGTGGGGTTTACCCTGCCGCGTTAGTTACCTAGCGCGCGGTGCGCTCTTACCGCACCTTTTCACCCTTACCCTTACGGGCGGTTTATTTTCTGTGGCACTTTCCATCCAACGGAAATGTGGCTCCGTTGTTCCGTCTTTTCAAACGGCACACTGCCTTATGGAGTCCGGAAGTTCCTCCCCGCGGTCCGTACCCGGCCGGGAGCGGTTATCTGGGCTGTCCATTAAATTGTAGCAAAAAATTAGAAATCACTGAATAAATCTAATTGAGCAGGCTTTTTAGGGGTAGCTTCTTTTCGTACAACCGGCTTTACTTCCACCCCGTTGACGATATTTTGTTTAGAAGCATTAGAAGCTAAAATTTCATCATCTTGCGCAACGCGTGCTAACGGATTAAAACCAATAGATTCTTTTGCATCCATGGCTTTATTGGCAAGTGCGTCAGGAGCTTTGTTAAATTCGCGTAATACGTGTTTGATGTGAATCGTAAACGGTTTAGCTAACTGGCGGATCACTTGCATACGGGCAGCTAAATCAGGATTTTTAATCTTATATTCGCCTAGGTATTGTTTGACAAGTAATAGCGAGTCGGACTCAATAAATAATTCTTTAGCTCCCAACTCAGCAGATTTTAATAAGGCTAATTTCAGTGCGGTATATTCGGCTTGGTTATTGGTACAGTGGGGCATAAAATAGCCTTCTTGCGATAGGATTTTTCCTTGTTTGTCGCAAATGACATAGGCCGAGGCCCCCGGGCCCGGATTTCCGCGTGAACCGCCGTCAATGTTAATTTTTACTTGCATAAAAGTATTATAACAAATTGTATAATATATATCATGAGAGAGGTTTTGTATGAAATTTCGTAAACGTAAATTACATGTACGCTTAAAATGGGGCTTGTTGCCCGGCGTTATTTGTGCTATTTTACTTGGTATTGCCTGTGGATTGTTTTTCCCGTCGTGGGCCGTTCGGGCGGTGCTTACTTTTAACGGCCTATTTGGCAATTTTTTAAGTTTCATGATTCCACTTTTAATTGTAGGGCTTGTTGCTCCCGGTATTGCTGAACTGGGCCGCAATGCGGGTAAATTGTTATTTATTACGGCTTCGCTGGCGTATGGGTTTACGCTTGTGTCTGGTTTCTTTAGTTTTACGGTAACAGATTTAACCTATCCCTTTTTATTGGATACTTCTTCTAAAATTACTTCCTTTGCCGCGGCAACGGAATTAAAGCCCTATTTTGTGGTAAATATGCCGCCTCTGATGGATGTGATGACCTCTCTTGTCTTGGCCTTTACATTAGGGCTTGGCATGGCCAATATTCGGGGCGAACGATTGAAGAGAATTATGCTGGACTTGCGCGATATTGTAGATAAAGTAATTGTACGCGTGATTATTCCGCTTTTACCCTATTACATTTTTGGCATCTTTTTGAATATGACGGTAGGGGGACAAGTGGCCGCTGTTTTGGGTGTTTTTGCCAAGATTATTGTGCTGATTTTCGGCATCACAGCAGCGATGCTTATGTTGCAGTTTACGCTGGCCGGAGTGATTGCCCATAAAAATCCGTTTAGTATGTTAAAAACCATGCTCGTGGCTTACGCAACTGCACTAGGAACACAGTCTTCCGCGGCGACTATTCCCGTTACTTTGCGCCAAACCATCAAACTGGGGGTGCGTGAACAAGTGGCCGGATTTGTGGTACCGCTATGTGCCACAATTCACCTGTCGGGAAGTACAATGAAAATTGTGGCCTGCGCCTTAGCGATCTTCTTTATGAAAGGAATGCCGGTAGATATTAGCCAATTTGCCGGATTTATTTGTATGTTAGGGGTTACCATGGTGGCGGCGCCCGGAGTGCCGGGGGGAGCTATTATGGCGGCATTAGGGGTGCTTCAAAGTATGCTGGGGTTTGGACCGGCTGAACAGGGGCTGATGATTGCGCTCTATATTGCCATGGACTCTTTCGGTACGGCATGTAACGTAACGGGAGATGGAGCTATTGCGGTAATTATTGATAAAATTTACTCACGAAAGTCTGCCCAACAAACGCAATCTCAAGTGCAAACGCAAGCCATTTAAAAGAAAGGGCTCTTTAAAAGAGCCCTTTCTTTTAGATATTCTTATATTTTCCCACTAATTCTTCTTTGAGTTGAACAAACGTTCCGTTTTTAATAGCTTCGCGTGCCCGTTCAGTCAAGCGAATTAAAAAGCGGATATTGTGGATACTCATCAATCGGTGACTGGTCAGCTCGGCCGAGCGGTACAAGTGGCACAGGTACGCGCGTGAATAGCGGCGGCAGGTGTAGCAATCACATTCCGGGTCTAACGGAATATCTTGCGTGCGGTAGATAGCATTTTTGATGTTGACGCGCCCGGTGCTTGTCATAGCCATTCCGTTGCGCGCTACACGCGTAGGCCATACGCAGTCAAACATATCTACCCCGCGTTCCATGGCATTTAACATTTCTACCGGAGTACCCAGGCCCATAAAATAGCGCGGTTTTTCTTCGGGTAAGTTTTCGGTAACGGCGAGGACAGATTCATTCATCTGTTCCAAGGTTTCGCCCAGCGAAAGTCCGCCGATACAATAACCGTGCGTGGGAAGCGAAGCCATGTGAAGCGCGGCTTCTTTGCGTAAATCGGGGAAAATAGCCCCTTGAATGATGCCAAATAAAAGCGAATTTTCTACTTTAAAACTTCCGTCTGCTTGTTTAAAAATTCGTTGTTCCGGGACGATTTTTTCATACGCTTTGGCGGCGCGTTCGGCCCAGCGTTTTGTAATATTTAATGCTTCGCGAGCGTCGTGCTTGGAGGGGTCTTTGGCATGGATACAAACATCTAGCATCGTCCAAATGTCCGAGCCGATTTCGCTTTCAAATTGAATTACGTTTTCCGGAGTAAAAAGGTGTTTGCTCCCATCGTGGTGCGATTGAAAGGTAACCCCTTCCTCTTTGATTTTGCGGAATTTGGGTAAACTATACACCTGAAATCCGCCCGAATCGGTCAGTACACTTCCGCCCCAGTGCATAAAAGAGTGAATCCCGCCCATTTGCTGTAAAATTTTAGTAGTCGGGCGTAGATACAAGTGATAGGTGTTGGAAAGTAAACACTCGGCACCGGCATTTTTTAAATCTTCGTCAGTAAGTGCTTTTACACACGCTTGCGTGGCAACCGGCATAAACACCGGAGTATGTACGACCCCATGCCGGGTATATAAAAGCCCGGTACGTGCCTTAGAATGTGGGTCTTTAGACGTAATAATAAAAGGAGAAATCATAGAAATATTATACTAAATAAAGGCTAGCGCTAGGTTTTAATCAGTGAATAGGTTTTTAGAGTGTCGGTTGGAATCGTCCTAACAAGTTAAAATCCTGTAGATAGCCTGTTGGCATAACGACATGAACGGTTTTGATTGTTTTTCAAACTGCTGTCAAGGCCCTTTTTGCAAAAAATATACGACGGGAAAAATAAAAGAACAATTTGTTTTTTTTTTTTGATATATAATATAAGTAGGGCCTTTTTGCCCTAGGAGGTTTTATATGTCAAAAAAAGAAGCAAAAAAGGGGTTTACGTTAATTGAACTCCTCGTAGTAGTGTTAATTATCGGTATTTTAGCTAGCGTTGCCTTGCCGCAATATAATTTAGCAGTAGAAAAAAGCCGTGCAACGGAAGCATGGGTCATTCTAAAATCAATAAATGATGCCCAAAAAGCACGTAATTTAGAAATGGATACAAAGGATGTAGTTTATCCGTTGGAAGAGTTGGGGCTTTCTTTTGTAAATAACGATGGGACTCCAGCAACCGGAAATTCTCTATCCACAAAAGACTTTTTCTTTCACCATGAAGATGGAACAAGTGGTTTTTTTGCAGATAGGGGAAAATATCACTTGATTATTGATCCAAACGGTAAACGGGAATGTGGCCCTTCATATGATAATGATTATTGGGAGAAAGCCTGCAAAGCCATTATGAGTAATTCTAACAAGAAAAGTACATGTATATCCGGAAATACTTGTTTTACTGACTAAAAACAGATTCCGGGCTTTGTTGCCAAACAAAGCCCGGAACTTTGATGTACATATCGCTAATTTATTTAATCACTTCTTTGACAATCTTGTAGGGAGCCGGTTTTTTGGCGGATAATTTCACTGCTTTTTTAAATAATTCCACACCGGCTTCTAACCGTTTTTTATCACTCGCATGGATTGTGGCAATTATGTCGCCTTTTTTGACGGCATCACCCGATTTTTTGTGCAACCAAATCCCGGCTCCGTAATCAATGGGATCTTCCATGGTGTTACGCCCGGCACCCAGTAATACCCCGGCCATTCCAGCCGTTTTAGCATCAATGTGTTCCACGTAACCGTTCTTGTCGGCCTTGAGTTCAACATGAAGCTTGGCCGGTTTAAAATATTTTTGCGGATTATCAACGGCTTCCGGGCTGGCGCCTTGCCATTTAATCATTTCGCGCAATTTGGCAGCCGCTTCGCCGCTATCGATAATTTCCTCTAACCGTACGCGTGCATTTTTAGCATCTTTATATTTTCCGCTGATAAGTAGCATATTGACGGCTTCTTCCATGAGTAGTTCATAGAAATCGGGCGCTAGTTTTTTATCACCTTTTAAAATGAGCACCGTTTGCATCATCTCATTTCCGTTCCCAATGGCGCGTCCGAGTGGTTGGTCCATATACGTAATAAGCGCGCGGCATTTAAGTCCCAATAGTTTGGCAGTGCTGACTAGGGAGCGGGCCAGTTTACGGCTGTCTTCTAATTTTTGCATGAAAGCACCGGAGCCGTATTTTACGTCCATGAGTAGACTGTCTACCCCTTCAGCATATTTTTTAGATAAAATACTAGCTACAATTAGCGGTCGGCTTTCTACCGTACCGGTAGCATCACGCAGCGAATAAAGTTTTTTATCGGCGGGAGCCAAATCTTTAGTTTGGCCGAACATGCAGACGTTTAATTTCTTGATTTGGCGGTAAATCAAATTGACCGGCACGCGCACCTCAAAATGTTTCATGGATTCCAATTTGTCTAGCGTGCCACCTGTATGCCCCAGTCCGCGTCCGCTCATCATAGGGACGGCAACACCCGCACAGGCAACTAAGGGTGCTAAAGCGAGCGAAATCCCGTCGCCTACGCCCCCGGTAGAATGTTTATCCACTTTGGGTAACTTGGTAGCAGAAAAATCAAGCCGGGAGCCGGAATGTGCCATTGCTTTGGTGAACATAGCAGTTTCTTTATCGTTTAGAGGATTGAGAAAGCAAGCCATTAAGAAAGCAGAAAGTTGGTAATCCGGGATTGTACCCTTGGCAGCGCCATTTGCTATAAAATTAAATTCTTCTTGCGTTAAGGTTTTTCCATTTCGTTTTTTGATAATCACGTCAATCATTCTCATAATGAAATCTCCAAAATAAAAATAGGTTCCTTCTTGGAAGTTAGCATAGCATTTTAAATAAAAAAAGCAAAGGCTTTATTTTCTTAGTTACTTGCGCGGCGAAAATCGTTGACACGTTTATAAAACGAATTCCAATCGGAAGAGCCGGATTTTGCCTTGTAATTAAAGGAATGTTTGTGCGTTTTAAAAAGCTGGTTTAAATGAATTTGAGTTTGTCGGTTAATTTGTTTTTCGCGGCTCAAACATTGTTTTAAAGTGGGGCAGGTACTTGCATTTTGAAAACTGTCATTTTCACTGGTTGTTAATAAGACAATAGCTTGTTTTTCGGCTTGAGGGCCAAATAATGCCCCAACTTCCTGCGCCAAAAGTGCATTGTCTGAACGTTTTTTTGCCAGTAGCTTTGTTAAAAAGTCAATGTCCGGAGCGCTTAGTTTTGGATTGGTTAAAGTGGCTGGATCCTCCGGAATGATATACATAAAAGAAGGTCCTGTTTGATGCGCTTCTAACAGTTTTAGAGGAAGTGCCAACGAACGCGATTGCATGGTATCGGCAACGCTTGAAGCGCGTTTAAAGGTTTTCTCTGCTTGCTTGAAGACTTTAGCAAATAGGGCGGGCGGCTTGGCGCGGGGTACGATTTTTTGGGGGCGTGCTTGAGGAATTTGACCGCCGGCTACCATAGTCAGTACTCCTCGCATTGTTCGTGCAAAAAAATGCAAGGAAACCCCTATCAAAATTAAACCGATAATGAATTTAAGATGTAATCGTTGCACAAGAACCCCCTTGAGGGGACTATATCAAATTTAGAAAATTCCGTACAATTTTTTTGTGTTTTGAGTGGTAATTTCCGCCAATTTTTCAACAGATACACCCAGATAATCGGCGGTCCATTGGGCGATTAGTGGAATGTTAGAAGGGTCGTTGCGTTGCCCGCGTTTACCTTGAGGGGATAAATACGGACAATCTGTTTCTAAAATAATTTTATCCAGGCCCGCCTTTTTGACAGCTTCCCGGATATACTCATTTTTTTTATAGGTAAAACATCCGTTAATCCCTAGTAAAAATCCTTGGTCTAATGCTTTTTTAGCTTCTTCATAGCGGGCGCAAAAACAGTGTAATACACCCGGATAGGCCGTCTGTGAATTAGCCTTAAAGTGATGTTTTAGTAATGTAAAACAATCTTCATACACTTGGTAATCTTCGCCTTGTCTGCGTATGTGCAACACAATTGGCTTGCAAGTTTGATTAGCCAGCAAGAGCATAGTTGTAAAAATAGATAGCTGCTGTTCTTTGGGACTTTGTTCCAGGCAGGTATAGTCCAACCCAATTTCTCCCACCGCTACTGCTAACGGGTTTTTTAATAATGCTTGTAGTTGAACCGCCTGTTCTGCCTGATACGCGGACGCGTACTCCGGGTGTACCCCTAGCACCGCATAAACAAACGAAGGGTATTTTTTAGCCAGTTCCAATGCCGGTTGCCATTCTTCCGGGGAACAACCTATTTCTATACTGGCACTAAGCGACGCTTTCGGCAACGTGTAAGTAAGCAATAAATCGCGGTCTTGGTCAAAGGCCGGATCATTTAAGTGTGCATGAGAATCTATAAACTCCATAATCTTATTGTATCTTTTTAGTGGGTTGGTGGAAAAGACTTGTTTTGGATTGATTTATCGTATCCAAAAAACATATACTAAATAAATAAACTATCCGGAGAATCCGTATGTCCACTTTGCCAGAATTAAGCGTTGTATTGCCTTGTCTAAATGAAAAAACTTCGTTGGAAGGTGTTATTAACGAGATTAAAGCCACTTGTGATCCCTTGCCCATTACTTACGAGATTGTTGTGGCGGACAATGGCTCTACGGACGGAAGCCCGGAAGAAGCCGCTCGGTTAGGAGCGCGGGTCGTTCCGGTAGAAAAGCGTGGCTACGGGAGTGCGGTAGATGGTGGAATTAAAGCCGCGCAAGGGAAAATTATTGTCTTTGCGGATGCGGACGGATCCTATCCGTTTAGTGAAATCCCGCGTTTGATTGCTCCTATTCAACAGGACCATGTGGATTTAGTGGTCGGGAACCGCCTTTCTAAACAACTTTCCAAGGAAGCTATGCCTTGGATTCACCGTTACTTTGGTACGCCGGCCCTTTCTTTTTTATTGCGTTTTTTACATGGGATAGATGTTTTTGATTGTAACGGCGGTATGCGTGCTTTTAGACGGGATAAATACGAAGAACTTGCCCTCAAACAACCGGGAATGGAATATGCCAGCGAGATGCTTATTGGCGCTGGGAAATGTGGTTGGAGATATCAAGAAATTCCAATTTTATTGCGCCCGGCGAATGCCGCCCACGTTGCACATTTGCGTACGTGGCGGGATGGGTTTCGCCATCTAAAAACGATTATAGGAAGTTGTTTTTCCAACACCGCTTGGTGGAAAAATATTTTTCTATTGTTACTTTTTATGACGGCATGTGGATGTTATGGCCTTTTACTAGGAAAAGATGCCGATTGGGATTTATTAAATTATCATCTTTACAATCCGTTTGCTTTGTTTAATGGACGCTTTGGAATAGATGTATTGCCGGCAGGCATACATACATTTTTTAATCCGCTTTTAGATGTGCCGCTTTACTTGGGAATTAAATATTTAAATAATTATCCGCGTTTACTTGTATTTTTGTGGTCAATACCAAGTGGAGTGTTTGTGTTTTTTATCTACAAACTCAGCCAACTATTTTTCCCAAAACCAAGCGACAAAGTATATGTTTTGTTAACGGTGCTTATGGGATGCAGCGGCAGTATGTTCTTATCGCAAATTGGGCTGTCTACGACAGAAGTATGGACGGCCTCCCTTTTAGCAATTTCCACGTATTTATTCTTTCGTTGGCTCCGGCAAGGCCGGCGCATTTATGCTCTTTGCTTTTTTACCGCGTTTGTGGCAGGAGCAACGGGCGGACTAAAAATGACTGCAGCTCCATTTGTGGTTGCTTTAACGATCGTATTTCTTTTGAACCTTCGGGGTTCTTTTAAACCTTGGAAACAATTTTGTTGGTTTGCGGTGGGCGGAATTAGCGGATTTTTGTTGACGAACGGATATTTTATGATGCGTTTATGGATTTTGTACCAAAATCCCGTGTTTCCGTTTTTTAATGAAATTTTTCGCTCTCCTTTTTTTGAGCCGGAAAATTGGAAAGATATGCGATTTTTCCCCAAAACAACCCTTCAATGGATTTTTTATCCGTTTTATTGGATGACGCAAGAGGCGCGGCTATCTACCGAAATAGCGACGATGGATCCGCGCTTAGCACTTGGATATTTGGGGGTTGTGGGAGTTTTACTCGGAGCCGTAACTAAGAAAATAATCCCCCTACAGCGCCGGGCTATTTATTCACTCGTTTTGATGGTGATTATCACTTATGTACTATGGTTGAATGTTTATTCTATTTTGCGATATGTGGTTATATTAGAGGCGTTGGGAACCTTGGTGGTGGTGTGGATATTGCGTAATTTTTTGCGGCCGGTTGTGGGGATGTTAGCAGGAGTGGCCTTGGTTGTAATGGCTTGGTTTGGAACCGTGGCGCCAGACTGGGGACATGAACCTTTTGACAATCAACCCTATGTGCATTTTTCGCCTGCTTTCCCAAAAGTTCAGCCCAATGCGTTAGTGGTATTTTTTGGGCAACCCATGGCTTTTGCGGCTCCCTTTTTCCCCAAAGATACGCAATTTGTGGGGGGCATTGTCTTTGAAGTAGAAAAATATCCTGCGGAATTACAAAAACGTGCGCGCCAACGCCGTTCTTTACCGGATGCATACTATGATTATCATTTTGATGATCAAATTAAAAATAAGATAGCCAATCACCAGGGGCCTATTTACACGATGGCAGTTCCCTGGCCGATGATGCTTCATTCCTTGACGCTTGCGCCTTATGGGTTATGGTCTGATGGGAATAATTGCCAATTTTTTAATACGAATATCAATAAATACTCCCGCGGTTGGGAATTATGTGAGGTCAAAACTATCAAAAATTTATCCGAAGCAAAAGACTGAATCTTTAATTTCTTTTTTTAATTTGTTGTTCGCGAGCCGCTTTCAGCTTTTCTAAGAAAGCGGCTTTTAGATTGATTTTTTGATTCAAGGGAGCTGTTTTTAAATGGCAAATCCCAATGGCTACTGCGTCGGCGGTATCGTCCGGCGAGGGGGCTTTGTCCAAATTTAACGTCAGTTGAACCATGCGCTGTACTTGTTTTTTATCTGCCGTACCGGTTCCGCAAATCAGCATTTTTACGCGCTTGGGGGGATAAAACGAAATGGGTTTAGCCGCTTGTTCGCACGCCAAAATAATTACGCCGCGCGTCATAACCGTATTGGCCATGGTAATTGCGCGCTTTAAAAAAAAGTTCTGCTCCATGGCTACTTGGTCTGGCTGATACGTTTGCAAAATGCGGGCGAGTTCCCGGTGGATATAATTAAGCCGTTTTGGGAGTTCCTGCGCGGCATCTGTGTGAATTAACCCGCACGCTACCAAAGAAAGAACGGAACGGGCGTTTCGTGTTAAAATCGCCCATCCCGTTCTGTCTAAACCGGGGTCAATCCCTAAAACGGTGGTTACTTTTTCCGTCAAGGGAACCTCTTTTAAGCGTTGAGTTTAGCGGCAACGGCTTCGTCAATGCTGGAGTTGTCATAGACATTTTTGGTGTCGTCATGGTCGTCTAATGCTTCCAACATTTTCATTAGTGTTTCCGCAGCATGCTCGTCGGTGATGTTTACTTCCGTATCGGGCAGCATGGTTAAATCGGCCGATTCGGGCGTAATGCCTTTGGCTTCAATGGCTTTTTTAACGGTGTCAATTTCCGCCATATCTGGGTTCGTGATTACTTCGTACACATCACCCGCGGTGCGTACGTCTTCCGCTCCGGCTTCCAAGGCCAAATTCATTAAATCATCTTCGCTGATGTCCTCTTTTTTGACGACGATTAACCCTTTGCTCTTAAACATATACGACACACAACCCGACGTGCCGATAGAGCCGCCGTGGCTGGTGAAAATCTTGCGGATTTCGGAGAAAGTGCGGTTTTTGTTGTCTGTCGTGCATTCTACAATGACCGCTACCGAACCGGGGCCGTATCCTTCGTAGGTAATTTCTTCGTAGGAAACACCGGGGAGCTGACCGGTACCTTTCATAATGGCGCGCTTGACGTTATCAAGCGGCATGTTGGCGGCGCGGGCGTCGTCCATGGCTTTGCGCAAACGCGGGTTTTGGTCCGGGTTGCCGCCGCTCATTTTAGCGGCAATCGTAATTTCGCGTAAAATTTTAGTAAATACTTTGCCTTTTTTGGCATCAACGAGGGCCTTTTTATGTTTAATACCGGCCCAGTGGGAGTGTCCACCCATAAAAGTCTCCTTACTGCATTAAGATATTTCTATTGTAGCAAATTTTTAATGGTGTGGATATAACTCCCGTATAATTTATTGAAACAGATCATATCGTTTTTTGGTACAATAAAATAAAGCCCCGTTAGCTCAACTGGATAGAGTACTGGTCTTCGGAACCAGTGATACGGGTTCGAATCCCATGCGGGGCAAAATTTTTCTGCGTAAAAAGCGCTACTTCGGCGTTGCTCAGTCGGTCAGATACCTTCGCGTTGACTTGTGGCCGAATTCCATGAGGATTC
The DNA here is from genome assembly GCA_902781765.1 of uncultured Elusimicrobium sp. Lineage (GTDB taxonomy): Bacteria > Elusimicrobiota > Elusimicrobia > Elusimicrobiales > Elusimicrobiaceae > Avelusimicrobium. The sequence continues at coordinate 12,539 of CACZKQ010000011.1, forward strand.
TTTTCCTCTCTGAAAGATATTCTTTTTCAAATCCTTTTGATAAAATTTTCGTTGAAATAAAATATTTTTATAGAAAAAATCAAATCTAATCCAAAATAATGAGGGCCAAATGGTAGAATTTTGGATTAGTTTTTGCTATAACTATAATTATGAAATCAATTAAAAACCAAGGTTCGGCGTGTTGCCCGAACCAATGTGAACCCTTTGAAATAGACTATTGGTCGCTCATCAGCGCCGACCAAGACCCCGATTTGAAATCAGCCGCGTTGGGCGGCGAGCTCAACTTGGTACAATGCCCGGAATGTGGGGCATTTTTTCACCATGACGGTGATTTGATTTATTTTGATGCCCCGGCAGAACTTTTGGTCTTTGTGTTTTCCCAAAAGGACCGCGAAAAAGAGCCGGAGCTTTTAAAACGGATGCAGGAAGATTATAAGATCATCAAAAACACGCTCTTAAAACAACTGCATATGGATTATCCCCCTGTTTCTGTATTTGGGTTGGAAGCCTTAAAAAACCTATTACAGGAAGAAGAACTCATTTCTTTTGAGTCGGAGGCTGTTGCCGCTTCTGCTGCGGCGCAAGGTTTTGGTGTGGTGCGGTTAAAACCGTCCTACGCAAGGGAACATCACTTCCCTTACTATGTACCGGCACCTGCCGGTGTCAATGAGGCCAACTCCTATGCGGTGGTTGCAAGTAAGGTGCTTCGGGCCGGGCTCAAAAGTAAGCTGCTTCGTAACTTTGTAGATTACATGAGTCAGGAGGGGGCACAACTGCCGCTTACACTATGATACCGGAAAAATATAAAGATCAACTTTATACCATTGGCACATATGCCACTAAATTAGGATTAAAAGCTTGGGTAGTAGGGGGAGCTGTACGTGATTTTTATCTAAAACGAGATACCCTGGATATTGATTTGGCTTTTAGCGGAAACCAAGAATCGGTAGCCGGGTTTTGCGTCAAACGGTGGGGGGGAGATAAACATAAATTTTCCCGGTTTTACACGTACCGGGTGGACCTTGCAAACGGACTGAAATTAGATATGGTCCGCACGCGCAAAGAAAAATATCCATACCCCGGCTGCTTGCCCGAAGTGGAACCTAGCCCAAATATCAAAGACGACCTTTTCCGGCGCGATTTTACCACCAATGCTTGGTGCTTTTCCATCAATCCGGATAGTTTTGGCAAACTCTACGATCCTTTCGGCGCGCAAAAAGATATTGACCATGGGTTGGTGCGTATCTTGCATGAGAAAAGTTTCTTAGATGACCCTACTCGCATGTACCGTGCGGTGCGCTTTGCCGGGCGTTTTGGTTGGAAATTGGCGCCAAAAACAGAACGTTTGTTGCGCGAGGCTACCGCACAGGAATATCCGCTACTATTGACGCGAGACCGGTTTAGTACGGAGTTTTTTAAAACGTTGCAAGAAACGCGCGTAAAAGAAATTTTTGAGCTTATGGAGAAATATGATTTGTTAAAATTCGCTTGGCCCGGTTTGAAATGGAATCCGGCTCTTTTGCGCACGAACGACGCCATGCAACGGGTGGGAATATTGGCTTGCTTGCTAGGCGGAAGCGGTGGCGATTTTGTACGCAGTTTGCACTTGCCAGCCGGGCAAAGCCACGAGATCTTAGGCGCCTGGAAAGTGTGGGAAGAACAAATGAGTCCGCTTAGCACACTTACGGATTTCAAAAAGCAGATTTTACAGGCCGTTTGTCCGGAACTCCCGGCGCAGGCATTGGAACCTTGCGTAATCCGGGGGCAAGAATTAAAAGAAAAAGGTCTTTCCGGAAGGAAAATCTCACTTGCACTGGAAGAAATCAGACGCGCCCAATGGCAAGGAAAAATTCATTCGCCGCAAGATGCTATTCGCTTGGTTGGAAATAGTAAATAAAACTAGGTTTATACAATGACAAAGGAGCAAAATCTTTCGTTTTGCTCCTTTTTGTCTGCATTTATGTACGCGCGAGCGTGCAGGAAGCGGGATAAATTGCTAAAATGACTGTATATGGAAATTATTCTATTTATCCCAATTTTGTTTTTTTCTATTATCTTACATGAGTTCGCCCATGGCTTTGTTGCTTATCGCTTGGGGGACGATACGGCTTACTATAGCGGTCGGCTTACCTTAAATCCGCTTAAGCATATAGATCCGGTCGGTACGCTTGCTATACCTACGTTGTGTGCGCTTTTCGGTTGGCCCATGTTTGGTTGGGCTAGACCTGTTCCGGTTAATCCGCTGCGTCTTTCCTCACCGCGCAAAGATATGGGTAAAGTGGCCGTGGCCGGGCCGGCCGTTAATTTACTGCTGGCCATTATTTGCGCAGTCTTATTAAAAATCGTGCTGTTGGTTCAGGGAAGTTTATCCGACACCATGCTTAAAAGTGCTTTTGCCTTTTTTCAGTATGGAATTTTGGTCAACGTGATGTTAGCCGTATTTAATTTGATTCCCATTCCACCATTAGACGGCGGACGCATTATGACGGCACTGCTCCCGGTGAGAGCCGCCCTTGCGTATGAACAATTATTCGCCCGGTTTGGTATGTGGATTGTGATTGGGCTTATTTTGACGGGTGCTGTAAGGTATATTATCTTACCCCCGGCCTATTTTATTTTGAATTTGATAAGTAAGATTTTATAAGGAGTTTTTATGGCAGAGATTGTTGTTTCGGGCATGCGCCCTACAGGGAAATTACATTTGGGAAATTACCACGGCGCGCTTAAAAATTTCGTAGCATTACAGGAAAAATACAAATGCTTTTTCTTCGTGGCCGATTTGCACGCGTTGACGACCGCTTATAAACAAACGGAAGATTTAGCCGCCAACAGCGAACAAATGCTCATTGACTGGCTTTCGGCCGGGGTGGACCCCAAAAAAGCGAACCTCTTTATTCAATCCGACGTGCCCGAAGTCAGCGAGTTAAATACGCTACTGGGAATGATTACACCGCTGGGATGGCTCCTTCGTAATCCGATTTACAAAGACCAGCTTAACGAACTTTTGGCCCGCAAGTATGCCGGACAATTAAAAGGCGACGAAAATACGCCGCTAGCTGAACGCGTCAAAGGGCTGGCCGATGAGGATATTTCCGTATACGGCTTTTTGGGCTATCCGGTGCTTATGGCGGTAGATATTCTCATTCATAAAGCCGGGCTTGTGCCGGTGGGAAAAGATCAAACGGCACACATAGAAATCGCCCGCGATTTAGTCCGCCGCTTTAATGAAATTTATAAAACAGAAGATGTTTTTGTAGAGCCCAAACCGCTTTTTACCGAAATTACGGTGATGCCCGGACTAGACGGACACAAAATGTCTAAATCATATCACAATACGATTGATTTGGGAGAAGACATAGATAGTGTACGCAAAAAAGTCATGTCCATGTTCACTGACCCTAATAAGAAAAAAGCCACCGACCCCGCTAATCCGGACGGATGTGTGGTGTATGCTTTTCACAAAGTTTATAATCCGGATTACAAAAAACGTTGTGAAGAATGTAAAGCCGGGGCTCTAGGGTGTGTGGCTTGTAAAAAACAACTTTTTGAGCTGATGGAACCGCAACTAACAGCGTTTTCTAACCGGCGGAAGATTTTTGAAAATGATAAAGCACAAATTGTGCAAATCGTTAAGGATGGAGCGCAAGCTGCTCGTGCATCTGCCGCTGTAACCCTTGCGCAAGTTAAAAAGGCCATGAAAGTGACGAGATAGTATGCAACATGTAGCCCCGATGAACGTGCATATCAATGTATTTGAAGGTCCAATGGACCTTCTGTTGCACCTCATCAAAAAAGATAATTTAGACGTTTGTGATATTAACATTGCGGAAATTACACAACAATATTTGGATTATCTAAACGTCATGAAAGAACTTAATTTGGAAGTAGCCGGCGAATTTTTGGTGATGGCCAGTACGCTGATGCAAATTAAGGCTAAAACGTTACTCCCCAGCCAGGCACCGACGACGGAAGACGAGGGACCGAACCCGGCTAAAGAGTTGATTGCTAAACTGGTGGAATATCAAAAATACAAAGAAGCCAGTAAATTTTTGGATCAAAAGTTGGAAGAAAATAAAGATAAGTTTTATCGGGAAGCCCCTATTTTTGATAATGGGGAAAAAGTGCTCAATTTGCAGATGTTTGATTTGTTGGCGGCCGTTAAACGGGCATTTGACCGCCTGGAAGAACGCAAGCGGATTGAACTGTTAAAGGTGGAGGAATTCCCTATTGAAGTAAAAATGCAAAAGGTGGTAGACTTACTGAAGAAGCGAACGTGGGTGTTACTAGATGACATCTTTGTAGGCGAAACCAAAAAACGCGGTATTATTACGTGTTTTATGGCTATTTTAGAACTGATGAAAATTAAGAAACTATTGGCCCGTCAAGATGAAAAAGAAGGTCAAATCCGAATTTACTTAAATCCGGAAAATAAAGATAAAGATTTTAAAACCCTAATGCATGGAGAAGCAAACTAATCCCGGAGTATTGTATGGAAAACAGTGAAGTGAAAGAATCCGCTAAGCAAACACAAGAACCGTCCGAAGCATTGCAAGAACAAAAGACGGAACTGGTGGAAACGGAAGATCTTAAAAAAATTATTGAAACGCTTTTATTTATTACGGACCGTCCGGTGAAACCAAGTCGGTTGGCCGAAGTAGCAGAAAATACCGACGCTCGCCGCGTGCGGGAGATTATCCGCGAGCTGCAAGAGGAGTATGCCGCTCAAAACCGGGCCATTCAAATTGTAGAAATTGCCGGCGGATTTCAAATGGCGACGAAAGCCGAATATGGCCGTTGGGTGCGGCGGTTATACAATGAAAAGATGACCACCAAACTTTCTAATGCTGCGTTGGAAACGCTTGCCATTATCGCTTACAAACAACCAATTACGCGCGCCGAAATGGAAGCAATTCGCGGTGTAGATGTGGCCGGACCTTTAGAGCGGTTGCTGGAGCGTTCGCTTGTTCGGGTGGTGGGGAAAAAAGATACAATTGGAAGGCCGATGGTCTATGGAACGACGGATGAATTTTTACGATTATTTGGTTTAAATAAGATTTCAGAACTCCCGGATTTGCAAACTTTTGCGGCCAAGACGCTCCAGGAGAAACAAGAAGACCTGCCCTTTGGCGAGCCGCTTCCGCCTCTTGGCGAACCGGCCATTATTCCGCTGGAAGAATTACCGGCAGAAGAACGGCTGGAAGTGTTAGATTCTTCAGCGGCCGATCCGTTTTTTACGCGTAATAGCTATAACCGTGCTGATTTTTTTATGGAAGATAAAGATTCCGCGTTGCGTGATGTTTCTTCACAGCAACCCGCTGAAAATTTAACGCTACAACCTACCGAGGAAACAAAACCGGTACAACAGGAATCAGAACACATCACACCTAACTTAACCCAGGAGGAAAACTAAGTATGAATATCGTTTTAGCTGCCAGCGAGGCATTCCCATTTTGTAAAACCGGAGGATTGGCTGATGTTGTCGGGGCGTTGTGTCAGCAATTTGCTTCTCGTAAGGGAAATAAAGTGTTATTATTTTTACCCCATTATCGCAACGTGGTACGGGTATCTTCGTTAAAAGTAGTACCCGGTGTTTATTTGATTCCTATTGGGGATCGTATTGAGCAAGTATCTCTTTCGTACATTAACTGGGGAAATGTACTTGTATTTTTTGTAGGGAATCGTAAATATTTTGACCGACCTGAACTCTACCGTACCAAAGAAGGGGAATATGGGGATAATGACGAACGGTTTATTCTCTTTTCGCGTGCTGTTTTAGAAGGGTGCAAATTTATCGGCTTCCGCCCGGACTTAATTCATTGTCATGATTGGCAAACCGGTCTTATCCCGGCTTACTTGAAGACCGTTTATAAACTAGATGCTTTTTACACCCGCACCCGCAGTTTATATACCATTCACAATATCGCTTATCAGGGTCATTATCCCTACTCTTCGTTTCGTAAAGCTGGGTTTCACCCGGTAGATTATACTCCTGAGAAATTTGAATATTACGGAGGAATCAGCTTTTTAAAGAGCGGGATTGTGTTTGCCGATAATATCAATACAGTCAGCCCGAACTACGCAAAAGAAGTACAAAGCGATCCGGCCATGGGATTTGGCCTGGAAGGGCTTTTGCGCCACCGCAGCAAAAACTTTTGCGGTATCGTTAATGGTATTGATACCGAAGTGTGGGACCCGGAACTAGATCCGGTATTGCCTATCGGTTACGATATTAGTGAAGTGGAAAACGGTAAACTGGCGGCTAAACAAGCCTTGCGCCAACAGTGCAAATTGGAACAAGCCGCTAAAAAACCGTTAATTGGAATCGTGTCACGCTTAGATTATCAAAAGGGGCTTGATATTGCGGTAAATTTGATTGAGAAATACAAAAACCGTGCGCAGTTTATCATATTGGGAAAAGGCGATCCTATGTTGGAAAAAGCCTACCAAAGTTTAATGCGTAATAACGTGGGGCAAGTGGCTTTTGTGAATCGTTTAGATGAAGATTTAGCACATCGTATTTATGCCGGGGCTGATTTCTTCCTTATGCCTTCGCGTTTTGAGCCGTGCGGCCTTTCGCAGCTAATTGCTATGAAATACGGGACGCTGCCTATCGTTTCGCGTGTTGGCGGCTTAGTGGATACGGTTCAAGGATATGATGGTACTAACGAAGAAACGGCCACCGGATTATTTATTCATCCGTTTACCGAAAAAGGACTGTGCAACGCTTTAGACCGTGCTTTGGAAGTGTATCAAAATAAAAAATTGTTATTACGTTTAATCCGTAATGCCATGCGGCAAGATGTATCGTGGGATAAATCGGCCGAGGCTTATCTGGCTTTGTATCGTAAAACGGTAATTTAAGGAGCAACTTATGAAAATACGTCTTTTTGGTTTAGTGATTATCGGTATTTTTTGTTTTACAAATCTTGGTTTTGCGCAAGAAAAAGTACCTCCGGTTAAAAATATAATTTGGGTGATTGCAGATGGTATGGGACCTGAGATTATGGGCTTTTTTATGGAAGGGGTACGTTATGCCGATTTAGAAGGCTACCCGGATAAAGTATCTTCTATGGAAACCATGATGCAAAAAGGAACGCAAGGCCTTTACTTCAATAAAACGTATGATACGATTGTAACTGATTCTGCGGCTTCTGCTACCCAAATGGCCACCGGGCAATATTCCCGGCCGGATTATATTGGGGTGGATTATAATAAAAACCGCGTACAATCAATTTTGGAACTAGCGCAAGAAAAAGGAAAATCTACGGGTGTAATTTCGGACGCTTACGTTACAGATGCTACCCCGGCCGGTTTTACAGCGCATGTACGTTCCCGCCGGATGAAAGAAGAAATTGCGGAGCAACAAATAGCGTTAGGAGTAGATGTAATTTCCGGGGGAGGACTGAAATATTTTAATAGCGACCTGCAACAAAAAGCGAAAGAGAAAGGGTATACGTTTGTCAAAACCCGTAGCGAACTAAATAAAGTTAAAAAAGGAAAGCTCTTGGGTTTGTTCTCCGATGTGGGGATGCCCATGGCAATTGAGATGTACAAACATCCCAATACCCCTACTTTAGCACAACAAACTGAAAAAGCATTGGAACTGTTGGGGCAAAATCCAAAAGGATTTTTCTTGATGGTGGAAGCCGGAAAGGTAGATTGGGCGGCTCATGCCAATGACCCGGGTAGTCTGCTTGCGGAAATGAAGACATTGGATGCTACGTTAGCAATCGTGCTGGCTTATGCCGATAAACACCCGGATACGTTAGTTTATTTAAATGCCGACCACGATACTGGGTTAGGTACGTTTGTTTACCAATACTTAAATAATCAAAAAGTGGCCGAAAAAACGAAACAAGGCGAAGTCCTATATAACGGAAATACGGCCTATCATTCTATGAATATGTATAAAGAGTTGGAAAAACAAAAACGCAGCCTTTATTATTTAGGACAAGAATTACGGGCCCAACCCGATTCTATGCTTACGCAGGATTATTTGGAACGGCGTTTAGGGGAAGCTTTAGGAGTGCCGGTAAATTTGTCGGGAGTGCATAATTTTCAGGATATCTCCGGCGTTTTGAAAAAAATAAATGAGGACCGGGGGGTTTCTTGGGCAACGGGAAATCATTCGGCAGCTCCGCTTATTGGGGTTGCTTATGGGCCGCATGCGGAATTATTTTCTGGAGTGTATCATAATACCGACATTTTCCCCCGCATGAAAAATGCCCTGGGGTGGGAGTAACTATGGCAGCTGATTTTTTACAGGAAGAACGTGCGCCGCATAGCAAAAAAGATAAGCAGGTTTTTCACTTATACCGTCGGCTTTTTATGCTGGTATTTGCGATTGCTGTTTTATGGCAGAGCCTGCTTTTGGTAGATATGCGTTTAGGGCAGTATTATCGTTCCTTGGAAGATTCTTTTAAAGTGATTTTAACGGTGAACCAAGTGAAAGATAATGCCCTGTTAGCGCAGATGGGGGAAACGCTCAACCAAAAGCAAGATATCGTGGCAGTGCGTTTATTTTCGCCGGAAGACGGATTGGAAGAAGTGCGTCGGCAAAATCCGCAATTAGCGGAATCACTGCTATTAATGGGACGTAATAAAATGCCGGCTTATTTTGAACTCAAACTTTCCCCGCAAACTATGGGGAATATCCGTCCGTTTGTAGATAATTTGGCTGCAGAATATGAAGAATTAACACCTCATTATAATGCACAACATGCGGAATTGATTTTTTATACCGGGCTTTGTTTCCGTTTTTTGCGGCTATCCATGGTTTTTGCTATTTTACTCTTCTTAGTATTTATGTTTTTAGTGGAAGCGCATCCGGTCAAAGAGCAAAAAACTCACGTCTACAACGGGGCGTTATCTGGCGGACTGGCTTGGCTATGTTCCGTTATTTTAATTGGATTACTGATTTATCCAACGGGATTTTTAAACGAATCGCTTTGCATTTTTACAAGCCTTCCGCGGCAGGTATTAGGGTTTGTGTTTAGCATGCTTTTAGGGTGGACATTGTCTAAATGGCAAAAATTTTAATTACTCTTTTTTTGCTTGTAGGGCCGTATGCCTCCTGTTTATTTGCAGATGAGGCGGCGGACCATAAACGGGAAATTGAGCGACTTAAAGAGCAAACCGCCAAAAAAGAAAGTGAATTAAAAAAATACCGAGAAGAAGAAAAACGAATTTCTAAAGAAATTTCAGACTTGGAAACTCAAAAACAGCGTGCGCAACAACTCAAAAATAAAGTACAGCAAGATATTACGGCAGTAGAACAAAATTTACTATCTATTGAAGAAAAACGGGCCGCTTTGGAACGAAGCATGCCTATGTGGCAAGGCGTGGTGAGGGAAG
>CACZKQ010000012.1 GCA_902781765.1 uncultured Elusimicrobium sp.
GTGGAAAAATATTGAAGTGACCAGGTAGCTGATTTAATTGTCAGGTTTACACCTGATCTACACACTACACACTTGATGCCTTAAAATAATTTGCGAATAGCTTTGCAAATAAACAGGTAGTCTTGACCGCTACTACACACCATCTCACCCGATTTAGTGGGGTGGTTTTGATAATAAAAATTTACACTAAATTTTGCGTTTTTCGGACAGCTAGAACTTCCTTGTGCATTGTGGTTGGGGCAATACGCCATGTTTAAAAATCCAACGGGTTTACCGGAGGAGGTTACGTTATCAAATAGCCAATCGGTGCCGCAAATAATTTCAGATCCGTTTACAAATTTACAATCCCCGGGGAGTTCTATGACTAAATCTGTTTGTTTGCCATACGTTCCATTTTCTAAATAATACAATTCCTGGGCGTTGACAATCATGCGTGCAATCATAACTTTGGGCATAATTTTACTTTTAAAAACTGCCTTTTGATACTGTGGCAAGGCCACCGCGGCCAAAATACCGATAATTAAAACAACCACTAATAATTCAATTAACGTGAATCCTTTTTTCATTTTGTTACTCCTGATTACGTCGTGCCCGGGCATAAGAAACGGCTCTTATACCTGGGCCATCTCAACGGTTCCCAAAATATAACAGCCGTAGCTTGTCGCAAGGCGACAAACATTCAATGCAAGTTTTGCGGGGTTATAAGGCCCGAAAACTTGCATTGTAAAGGCTGCTTTTGGCGTTGAGACGGGCCGAAATAAATTCGGCAACCCCGTATTCTTTATACGGTTCCAAAAACAGATGAAATTGTTTGTTTCAGCACGTAACCGTGCAGTATTCATCCTCCAAAAAAAGATAATTTATTATATCATTATTTAAAAATTTGTACATTTTCCGGCGATATTGTACAATACTTCTAATTTAAGGAGGTTTTTATGGAGATACTTAACAAAGCAGATATCGGTGTTTTTGGCGGTTCGGGATTTTATAGTTTTTTAAGTGATATTGAAGAAATGAAAATAGATACTCCGTTTGGACCGACGAGCGACCACGTTTTTATCGGTACGATTGGCGCACACAAAGTAGCGTTTATGCCACGCCATGGGCGCGACCATTCTATTGCACCGCACCAAGTTAATTACCGCGCTAACGTGTGGGCCATGAAACGTCTAGGCTGCAAACGCGTTTTTTCGCCTTGCGCCGCCGGCAGTTTGCAAACAGCAATTAAGCCGGGTGATTTTGTGATTTGCGATCAATTTGTGGATTGGACTGACGGGCGCAAAAATACATTCTTTGAAAAACCATTTCTGTTTGAAGGAGCTCCTGTACAACATCCTTCCCCGGCGGAAACCTACTGCCCGGAACTTCGTAAATTGGCAGTAGAAACTGCCCACGAACTTAATATCCCGGTGCATGAAAAAGGAACGGTCGTGGTCATTAACGGGCCGCGCTATTCTACCAAAGCAGAGTCGGCCTTTTTTACACGCCAAGGCTGGGGAGTAATTGGGATGACGTCCTTCCCGGAAAATTATTTAGTCAAAGAACTAAATATGTGTCCTTTAAATATTTCCCTCATTACCGATTATGATGCCGGACTGGTGGGCGATTTACCGCCGGTGTCGCATGAAGCGGTGCTTAAAGTATTTAATAATAACATAGAAAAATTAAAAGCACTTCTTTTTAGGATGATTGAAAAAATCCCGGCAAGTGAACCAACGTGTGATTGTAAACATTCCACCCAAATTGGTTTTTAAGACCCAATAAAACACCCCGAAAAATTTTTCTTCGGGGTGTTTTATGCCCAAAAACAATTATTTTAGTTCCAATAATTTTTTAATAATATTTTCGTGAGTGCGGAGTAAGTTTTCGTCTTTGCTGGCTAAATTATTAGCAATCATCACAAATGCAATCAACCGGCCGTTTTGGTCTTTTACATATCCGGCCCCGGCTTTTACTCCGTCAATGGTTCCGCCTTTAATGCGGACTTCATTTACTTTTTTTTGCGGTTTTAAAAACCGGCGAAGAAGCAGTAAATCACCGCGGTCGTCCGGAGTAGCGAGCGAATTATAGTAATACGTAAAATAGGGGCTGTTACTCATATAAATAAGCGTGCGCAAAAGCGTGTTAGAAGTTAGCAAATTGTCGCGCGATAGTCCGCTCCCGTCGTAAAGCACCGTATCGGTATCCCCAATTAAATTACGTTTACGTAAAAAAGTATTTAATTCATTAAGTCCGTTTTGCAAACTTCCTTTTTTCCCGGCGGCAACGGCTAAGTTTCGCAGTAACATTTCGGCATATAAGTTGAAGCTTCTTTTGTTGACAATGACTACAATGTCTTTGAGGGCCGGGGACTGGTACGTATGCAATAAGTGCATGGAGGTATAGTCGGGTTGGTTAGCGGTGGTTTGGGACGTTCCGTTTACCGAAATTCCATTTTGATTTAATTGCTTGCGTAATGCTTGCACGGCAAATAAGGCAGCATCCGGCATAGCTCCTTTAATTTTAAATCCGGTGGAATGAGTGGGAATCGTACCAAAAATTTTTAACTCGTTTTGGCCCGGGGCGCCATACACATAGGCATTATCTTTTTTACTTTTTGCATCTGTGGTTACAAAACTTTGAAAAGAAAGACCGTCAACTGCAGGTTCTACATGGGCCACAGAAACAGGTTGATTCCCCAAGGGCTGCGGGGTAAATTGAATTTCAAATAAATTATCGTTGATGCATAGCGGACTAACCGGTGCCGCATAATAATTGCCCATATTTTCCCAATTTACTTTGGGAGCTACGCTGGGGCCTTCAAATGAGGAAACGTCGGCAACAATGCGGCCTTCTATGCGCCGGATACCGGCCGCTTCAATGGCTTGTTGCCACTTTTGCAAGACTGCTTGTAGTGTTTCGGCTCCGGTTACGCGCGAAGAACCCAGCGTGGGGTCTCCGCCTCCGCGTACGTATAGATTTCCGTGTAAGATGCCGTTTTCATCTGGTTTTTGTTCAGCATAAAGTTCGGTTTTAAAGCGGTGTAACGGGCCGAATGTTTCCAAGGCGGCGGCCGTGGTTAATAATTTTAATGTACTGGCCGGTGTTAAGCGCGTATCTGCTTGCACACTAAATAACGGTTCTTGAGGTGCATCTGCATAAGCGGCCACGCCGCCCCACAAAGACCCTCGTAATGCGGAAATATCAAGCTGGTCTTCTACCCAACTTTGTAACGGTTGTGAAATAGCCGGCGAAGCAATAAACGTAAGTAACAAAATGATAAGCGTACGCATAACTACAAAAATTCCTTAATTAAACCAGGGATACCATTTGTCCCGGTCGCGGATATTGATCAAGAGCGAAACAGCCAGTAAATCGCGTGCGCTGAGTGCTTGCGGTTTATCAATTTCGCAGACAAATTTATCAAAAGCCGTGTGTGCGTTAGAGAGCGTACCGGAAGTTTCCATCTGTCCGGAAATCGTATAATCGGCGCGTAATAATCCGCACAAATGTCCGCACAATTTGCGTACCAATGCTTTGAAAGGGGCGGTTTCTTTAAGTTGGGCTAACTGCTGTCCTTGACGAGAGTACATTTGCCAGTTACGCAACCAGGAAAATCGCTTGCGTGTAACAATAACTACTTCTTTGGAGCGCGCGAAGTAAATTTCATACCGCTCTTGAAGTAATCCAAATCCTTTTTGTAAGATCATGGCTACTTTTTGCCCTTTGTGGTTAAAAAGTGAAATTTCACGCAAGACCAACTGTCCCCAAATAATTCCGCAAATCAAAAATACCAGTCCTAAGGGAATGAATAAAGAGTAGGCCGTGTACAAAGTATTGTAGGCAAACGAGGAAAGAGGTAATAAGTGATTGTTTTGGCTAAACCCGGTAATAGAGAGGGCTAAAAGCGTAGTAACAATCGTTAAAATCCCCAGTAATAAAAACAAACTATCCCAACGGGAAGAAAGCGATATAAGAATATTGCCCTGGTTGTCTTTAGCGCGAAAAATAAGCGAAGGCGTTCCATAGAGCCGGACAAAATGAATGGGATAGAGCGAATTGGGGTTAGCATTGGGAGTGCTTCGTTGTTTAGATTTAAAAAATTGTAAGAACAGTGCAAGTCCCTGCAGTATACCAAACAAAAGAATTAAGCCAATCAGCACATCAAAGCCATGTCCAAGTTGCCGAATGTATGGAGGCATATTGGGGGCAAGCAGTTGTGGTTTTACGTGTTGTAAGCGTTTTTTAAGAAAGCGTAACCGGCTTTTGAAACCGGATTGTTTTTGGGGAGCGGAAACTTTCGGTTGAGAAGCAGGCTCCGCCGCAGTAGCTTGAACTTGGGGGATCTCTACCGGTTCTTCTTCCACACTAGGCACGGCCGCAATATCGTAGGCCCGCGGGTCTTTTAAATCCATTTCCAAGGCGATAGGTTGTGCGGGGGAATTTTCCGTACTCTGCGGGGTTCTAGCTTCTTGAGAAACAACCGGAGAGATAAAGGAGAAAATTAAATCGGTTTCCGCATAACTTAAATTGCGCGCTAAAATGGAATAAGCGTTGGAGTTAATTAGAAAATAGCCGGCCCCAAAATCATTTTTTGCAGAAAAGAAACTAATATAGAAAAAGGGTTCGCCTGTTGAAAATTCAATTCGTTTTACTTCTTCCCCGGTATAAGAATTACCGACTACTTGCATGTTTTTACGTTTTACTTCCACTAAATCATTATTTATTTTTTGTTCAATACAAGTTTCGGTTGTGCAAGCAATGGTTTTAATGTCAATACGGGCGGGGCCTTTTTGCAAGGAAAGTACATTTTTTGCCGGCAACGGGGAAACTTCCGTCCAACCGGAGGGCATATCCAGTGTAAAAGCATTATCTGTAGACGTGAATGTAGTGGCCCTTGCCACCACGGCAACGGTTAGAAACAGGACTCCTGCCACCATACGAATTAACACACGCAATACCATATCATCTATTATAGTAAATTACGGCTTAATTTGAATGGGATTTTTATTGTGAGGCTTGGTAAAAATTGGTATCATATAAACGTATATAGATGAGGTGGACTTTTTATGCGTGAAAAAACTAATTTCAAAAACCGTTTAGCCGGGCTTAAGACGCTCATGAAAAAGAACGGGGTGGATGCTGTTGTTATAACTAATAATTTAGACCAATATTATTTAACAAATTTCTTCTTTTATCCGGATGAAACCGTATTAGTTGTTCATCCTAAAGGAATTTTATGCTTTACCCGCGATTTATATGTTGTTCCTTTGCAAAAAGAACTTCCCGAATTGGAAGTTTTCGGGACTGATCAGCGTTTGGAAAATGCACTGAAAAAAATTGAAGAAATGCCTATTAAGCAGGCCGGATTTGATGCTTCTAAAGAAAGCTACCGGCAAGGTACTTTAATGCGCAAAGCCGGACTAAAGGAACTTCCCAGCTTAATTTCCCAGTTGCGTCGCGAAAAGGACAGTGACGAACTTAAGCGAATGCGTGCCTCTAACAAAATTGCATATATGGCTTATGAGTATGTTCGTCCCCGTATCAAAACGGGCATGACGGAAAATGAGGTGGCCGTTATGCTGGAACAATTTATGCGCGCCCAGGGAGCTACGGCCGTTTCGTTCTTAACCATTGTGGGTTTTGGTGAAAACGCCGCAAATCCACACCATGAAACCAGCATGCGCAAACTTAAAAATAACGAAGCTGTTTTAATGGATTATGGTTGTATTTATCAAGGATACTGTTCGGATATTACACGTTGTTGGTGGCATGGAAAAAATGAACCTGCCGAATATACCAAGGTGTGGCATATTGTAGATAAGGCCCGTCGGGCCGGAATTAAGGCCCTTAAACCGGGGGTGGCCACCAAGGAAATTGATGCAACGGCCCGCGGAATTATTACGGCGGCGGGATATGGCGATTATTTTACCCACCGTACCGGCCATGGGGTAGGAATGGATATCCACGAAGAACCCTTTAATAGTGCCGATTCACAGGCTATTTTACGGGTGGGAAATGTCGTAACGGTAGAACCGGGTATTTACTTGCCCGGAAAATTCGGGATACGGCTGGAAGATACATTAGCTATTACGCAGAAAGGTTCCACCATTTTAACCAGAAAATAATATGAATATTCAAAATTTAGCTCCCCAACGTTTAAAGGACTTTCGTCAACTCTTAAAAAAGGCGGATTTGGGTGGCTATTTGACGGTTTCACCCATAGAACAACGGTATTTAAGCGGGGTGGAACTGGGGGAAGGAGAGGCCGTTTTTTTAGTTTTGCCTACGCGTGCTTTTTGTATTACTAAAAAGTTGATTGTTAGCAAAATGGATGCTACTTCCAAATTTATTAAAACAGAAGATGTTCCTTTCGGTTCTATGTTGCAAGGAGCCTTGGCTAAAATCAAAAAACTGGGTCTTAAACGTGTGGCCTTTGACCCGGCTTTAGTTGGATTTGAAACCGGTTCTGTGTTGGCGAAAGCCGGGCTCGTACGCGCAGATGGACTTATCAGCGAAATGCGCCGCCAAAAATATGCAGACGAAGTTGCCAAATTGCGTAAAGCCTGTAAAATTGCCTGGGAAGCGTTTGAGGAAGTAAAACCCCAAATTAAAACGGGAATAACGGAAGAAGATGTGCGTATTTTGATGGCCGTTGCTATGACGCGCCGGGGGGCAGATAATGTGCCTTTTAATATTGTTTGTTTTGGGGCCAATACTGCTGATGCCCATCATACCCCTTCCAAAACCCGGAAACTTAAAAACAATGAAGCAATCCTTATGGATTTTGGTTGTTTTTATGAGGGATATACTTCGGACATGACACGCAGCTGGTGGCATGGAAATAAAGAGCCTGCTACGTATACGAAAATTTGGAATTTGGTGCATCAGGCGTATGTGGCTGGGGTCAAGGCGTTAAAGCCGGGCGCAACTTCCGGAGATGTAGATGCGGCTGCTCGTCAACTTATTGAAACGGCCGGCTATGGCAAAGAATTTTTTCATACTACGGGGCATGGAATTGGCCTTGTAGTACATGATGCTCCTATTTTACGAGCCGGTACAGCGGACGAACTGGCGGAAAATTGCGTGGTAACGGTGGAACCGGGGATTTACTTTGCCGGTAAATGGGGCATTCGGTTAGAAGACAGCTTTCTGGTTACCCGAAAGGGTGCCAAAAAATTGACACAAAAATAAATTCCGGGTATTTTACCCGAAAAGAAGGAGTCGTAAAATGCTTAGTACAACAGAATTTCGTGAAGGGCTGATTTTTGAAGATGAAAATGGCCAACTGGTGGAAATTATTGAATTCCAACATCACCGCAAGAGTCAAGCTCGTGCCGTCGTGCGTGTGAAACTACGCAATATAAACACCGGGTCTGTCATTGAAACTTCGTATCGCCCTGAAGATAAATTTAAAGAAGTAGAAGTGGAGAAACGTCCCTTTACTTATTTGTATACGTCAGGCGATATGGCTACTTTTATGAATGCGGAAACATATGACCAAGTAGAAGTGGCCGTTTCAAAATTAGGTGATTTAACCAAATATTTAAAAGATAACATGGATGCCACCGGTATTTACATCAACGATCAGTTATTTAATGTGGAATTACCGATTAAAGTGCCGCTGAAAATTGCATCTACGGTTCCGGGTGTCAAAGGGGATACCGTAGCCAATACCACCAAGGAAGCAACCTTGGAAACAGGTGCTGTTATCAAAGTGCCGCTTTTTATTAACGAAGGGGACGTGGTGTTAGTAGATACGCGGACAGGCAATTACGTTGAACGTGTAGCGGCATAAAATGATGTTTTTATTCAGGCGCATATTGGCAATTATGGTATTTTGTAGCCTTTCGTTGCCGATATGTGCGCTGGATGTGGTGTATGGTTCTTTGTTTCAGGTAAAAGGCATTACGATAGAGCAAGGGCGGCCGGTGTTGCCGCTTACGCGCAAAAAGTATGCCAATGTGAAAATTTTAGATGAAGCCACTTACCGTTGGTTACTCTCGTGTCGGGAACCCTCCTGTTTACAGACACCCAGTGAGGGAAAAACGGACATAATTTCTCTTCGACGTGCTAAAACGCGGCCGGGGATGTGGATTAGTCAGGTTGCTGTTGATCAGCGGTGGTTACTTACGTTGTTGATTTTTCAAAATCCGGACGGATATGCCGTTGTTGTTCCGGAGACGATTTTAATTATGAAAGATAGTTGGCGCAAACAAATAGAGCGTCAACTAGTTCGTGAACTTACTTCTGTAAATAAGGAAGAAGAAAATGAAATGTAGTGTTCGTCGTACAGGGGATGTCTTGGCCGAGCAGGTGGAAGTAGCGAATACTTTTTGGAGCCGCCTAAAGGGCCTCATGTTGCGGGAAGAACTCCCCAAAGGGGCGGCTTTACTGCTGGATCCTTGTCCTCAAATACACACGTGTTTTATGCGTTTTCCGATAGATGCTGTTTTTTGCGATAAAACCGGAAAAATTTTATATATTAAAGAAAACATGAAGCCTTGGCGTTGGGGGCATTTTGTGCGCTCAAGCCGGTATACCTTGGAGTTGCCAGGGGGAAGCCTGGCTGGTCGTGTACATGTGGGAGATGAACTGATTTTTGCAGACCATTTTAATTAAGGCAGCATTGGGAGCGATAATATGAAATTAAGGAAATTATTATTGGGAATTATACTGGGGGCATTGAGTGCCAATGGTGCTTGGGCTTCCAATCATTGGGATGATTTTGGAGCGCACGTAACTGCTAATAATGTGCGTGCGTTTACGAAGGATTTAGGGGGACTGATTGGTTCCGGAACGTATACAACGGGTCGTATTTTAGGTTGGGGCGGTTTTCAAATTGGTCCCAGAGCCGGCATGATGTTCAAAATGAGTAAAGGCCATGGCGATACGGACGCACAGCGCAATCAAACTGCGTTGGGGGACCGGAACGAAGTGGGGGCGGTTTTTAGCCCCTGGTTGCAAGCGGATATTGGAATGCCGTTTCGGTTAGATGGTTTTATTCGGGCAAGCAGTTACCAAGGTTTAACGATTGCCGGAGGGGGACTTCGTTGGGGGATTACACGGCCTAGTGAAATTTTAGGTTCGTTACAACCAATGCTCGTGGTATCTGCCCATAGTGCCAGTGCCAGGGATTTTTCAGCCACGCACTATAATGCCAGCTTGGTGCTTTCCGCTAAGTTTAAATATTTTGTACCGTATATTGGCGGTGGGGTAGATTATACTACGCTTAATATTGGGAACGGAATCGGCTCGCAAGCGGCAAGTTTACGCGGAAGCAGTGAGTATGCCGCCACGGCCCGTGCGACCGTTGGCTTTAACTTTAAATTGCCTTCTTACTTGGATTTAAGTTTAGCGGCTAACTATGCTCATTACGGTTTGGGGGCGGAGGCCTCGCTATCCTTACGGTTTTAAAATAAAGTTGCAAAAGTGTTGTTTTTTCTTACAATATGTGTATGTAGCAATTAGGAGGCATTATGGTGAAAAAAGGGTTTACGTTAATTGAATTGTTAGTGGTCGTCTTGATTATTGGGATTTTGGCGGCAGTGGCGTTGCCGCAATATGAAAAATCCGTTATGAAATCGCGTGCAACCGAAATTTTGACGTTTGCTAATAATGTGGTAAAAGGGGTTACAGTTGCTATGCATGAAAGCGGGGAAATCCCTACGGTGCTTAACCTGTCGGATTTATCGCTTGATTATTCTTCGGCGGTTAATTGTGTAGGACCCACTTGTACGGCATTGAATGGGAAATGGAGTGCGACGTTGCAATCCTATGCGGCCATGGGTGCTTGGCAACTTATCGTTACCCCTGATTCCAATACTTTTGGAACCGCTTCGGTAAGCGCAGCTCTTATGCCCGGTGATACAATGGCATATCAATGTGAATATGGAAGTTCTTCTGCCAAAGGAAAAACTTTCTGTGAAATTATTCACAAGATGGATGAACGCTACGTAGCTAAGCAAGGCAGTTAATTTTTTAAAATGCAAAAAATCCCCGGAACCGTATGGTTTCGGGGATTTTTACTTGTAAGCTTATTATTTGTAATAAATACTCTTTTTTACTTCGTCCGCCTTGGTCTTACCGAGCAGTTTTTCCACAATCGCAAATGCAAAATCAATCGTCGCCGCGGCACTTTGACCGGTGACGATATTCCCATCGGTTGTGGCATATTCTGCGGTGAATGTTCCGCCAAAATCTTCATTCATAGCGGTAAAGCACGTGTATTTTCTCCCCTTTAAGAGGCCGCGTTTTCCTAAAATAGTAGGGGAAGCGCAAATGGCTGCTACTACTTTATCTTGAGCGGTAAACTGTTCAATAAGGGCTTTTACATGCGTATTGTTTTCCAGCACGTGATAGCCGGGCCCGCCGGGCAAAATAAGGGCTTGGTATTCGGCTGCTTGTAATTGCGAAAAAGGTTTTAATTGCGTGCAAGTCAGGCCGAAGCGGCCAGTAGTATTTTTATCGGACACGGCGAATAAATCTACGGTTAGCCCGGCCCGGCTTAAAATAGCAAAAGTACCGATCGCTTCTATTTCTTCAAATCCGTCGGCTAGTAACAAACAAACTTTCATTTTTTCTCCTTAAAAACGCCCCAACGTGTGGGGCGTTTTAGCTTAGTTAGCTGCTTTTTTTAAAGCTGCTGCTTTATCCGTTTTTTCCCAAGGGAATTCTTTGCGTCCAAAATGCCCAAAGGCGGCTGTTGGCAAATAGATGGGTGAGCGCAGTTTGAAATGTTCAATAATACCGCGCGGAGTTAACGGAAATAATTTACGTGCAATTTGCGCTAATTTTTCGTCGGGCAAGGTGCCGGTTCCATCTGTATCTACATAGAAACCGACGGGTTCTTCCCGGCCGATTGCATAGGCAATTTGTACGGTACATTCGTTAGCCAGTTTAGCAGCCACGATATTTTTTGCGATATAGCGCGCCATATAAGCGGCTGAGCGGTCTACTTTGGTGGGGTCTTTGCCGGAGAAAGCACCTCCGCCGTGCGGACAACGGCCTCCGTACGTATCTACAATAATTTTCCGGCCGGTAAGCCCGGTGTCGCTTTGCGGACCGCCAATGACAAATTTTCCCGTTGGGTTGATATAAATTTTTGTATTTTTATCCGCCCATTTTTTGATAACGGGCCAAATGGCTGCATCGGCAATTTGTTTTTTAGATTTTTCGGTGATTTGTTTTCCCGATTTATCTAAAATTTTTTCCGTATGTTGCGTGGAAAGTACTACGGTATCTACGCGAACCGGAATTCCGTTACGGTATTCTACCGTTACTTGGCTTTTTGCATCGGGACCCAAGTACGGAAGTTTTTTCGTTTTACGGATTTTATCCAAGTTCTTTAAAATATCGTGGGAAAGCACGAGCGAAAGAGGCATAAGTTCCGGGGTTTCGTTTACGGCATAACCAACCATCAGTCCCTGATCGCCAGCCCCGCCTACGTCCACCCCTTGGCTGATATCCGGGGATTGTTTTCCAATGACGTTTATGACCGCACACGTATTTCCGTTAAAACCAAAAAGAGGCGAATCGTACCCGATATCTTTAATGACGTCGCGTGCAATTTGTTCCACGTCCACCCACGTGCGCGTAGTAATTTCGCCGCCGATTACCACTAGCCCACGCGTAATATATGTTTCGCAAGCGACGCGGGCAGTTTTATCTTTGCGCAAAATTTCATCCAAAATAGCATCTGAAATTTGATCACATACTTTATCCGGATGTCCTTTGGATACCGATTCGGATGTAAAAAAGCAAGTTCCTTGTTTAATCATACACAACTCCACTGGGGGAAATTTTAAGATTTCCTCCATTATAGCAATTTAGAACCTTCCCCGGTAAATTGCCTATGCTGCCGGCAAAACACAGGAATTATTTAGCCTTTTTAGCGGTCGTTTTTTTGGCAGCCGGTTTTTGCACACGGACGCCTTTTTTAATGCGGCATTTATTGCAATACAAGTGGTGTCCGCTTATTTCGCGCGGCAATTTTTTACCACATTCTGTGCAGAAGTAATCTTTGCGTTTTTTGGCATAGCGTTCTTTTGCTTTTACCAACACAGCTTCTTTGTGTTCGGCATAGTAGTTGTTAGCATAAGCCAGCAAGCGTTTTCTATTTTTGCGGTAAAAGGCTTGTTGGGCTAGTTTAATTTCCGCTAATGTTTTTTTGCTTCTGGGTTTTCTGGTTTTGGTCGTCATACTTTTCTCCTTTTATTGTTGCAATATCTAAATAGACTTTGTATTTGAATCGTCTGGGGAGGAAACCTGCAACGGTAGCAAATCTTCCCCGTATGCAAAATCAAATACAATTCCTGCTGTAAACTGAAGCTGTCGTAAAAAATCTTTTTCGTAAATAAATTCATCTACGCTATGCGCGGTGTTGGTTTGGGCCGGGTCCATTTCCGGGCCGATACCGTAGGTAAGCACTCCCAGACGGCGCAAAAATTCATTGTCGCCGGAAGCCGGGCTTAAACCGGGTACGGTGATTGCACCGGGCCATAGTTTTTGGGCCGTTTGTTCAATAGAGGCAAAGAGTTCATCATTCCCTTCCATGGGAGCCGGAAACGGGAGTTGAGGCCGTTCTACAATTTCCAGCGAGATTTGCGGATCTTGTGCAAATAAATTTTTTAACTCTTCAAATAATTCATCCGGATCTGACCCGGGCAATAACCGTACGTTGATTAACGCGCTTGCTTCGGCACTGGTGGAACTGGCGTCTTGGCTGGTGGCAGAAAGTAACGTGGGTGAGAGGGTATCTTTTAATTGGGTGCGGAAAAAAGCATCCTGGGCCATTACCTGGGCCGCCGACTGTTGGTTCAACGCGGAGCCTTCCAGTAAGAAGCGAATGGTGGTCTGCCCGTCTTCATCTTGCAACGGTAAAATGGATTCAAAAAACTTGCGTGAAAGGGCGGTTAATTTAGCCGGAGGATCGTACGCAGAAATTTTAGCTAACGCTTCGGATAAGGCATACACCGCATTATCGCTAAGCGGCATGGAAGAATGGCCCTCTGTTCCCTTAGCGGTTATTTTGATGTCCATATACATTTTGGTAGAGGCTTCGGCAAATACAATGTCGGTACCGCCGTCAATGCGGATAATTCCGCCGCCTTCATTTAAAGCATAGCCGGGGGCAATTTTGTCCCAGTGGGTATCTTCCAACCAACGCAAGCCGGGTTCACTGCCGGATTCTTCGCCGGACGTCGCCAAGAAAATAATATCCCGTTTGGGGGATTTTGGTTGATCGGCCAACCAGGTGAATAAGGCCAAGTTAATGGCGGTATAATTTTTGGCATCAGTAGCACCCAGTCCATAAATGCGTCCTTCCTTTAAAGTAGCCTGAAAGGGGGGAACGGCCCACCCTTCCCCGGCAGGGACGGTATCCAAATGGGAAATTAGAAGTAGCGGCTTTTGCGTAGCATCTGTTCCTTTTATACGCGCTAACAAATTAGCCCGGCCTTTTACCGGGATAAAAACATCCCAATCTATTTTATGTTTATTAAATTCCTTATATATATAGCGTACGGCTTTAAGTTCTTGGGGATTGGGCATAGCGGTATTGATGGCCAGTAGATCGGTCAAATATTTTTTGGCACGCACGTTTATTTGCGCCCAAGGAGTTTCTTCGGCCCAAAGGTTGTTTAGTGAACAGAAAACAATAAAAATTAAAAAAATATTTTTTTTCATTTACAATGTAAAGCGCAGTTCGGTCCCTTCTTTAACTCCATGCCGCGCGGCAGTTTTGGCCGGGAGTTCTAACACATACTGGCCAAACCCGGCCGAATAAGCTACTTGGTTATCCGGCGTGTATGTATACGAGTGGGGAACTTCCGGGTCTACAAAAATAACGCGTTTGTCTGCCCCGATAAAAATAATATCCAAATCAATCAGCGTGTTTTTCATCCAAAACAGTTGTTCGGTTTCTTCTTCAAAGGCAAATAACATGCCCTGATTTTCGGGCAAGTGTTTTACAAACATTAAACCTTGGGTTTGCTTTTGCGGAGTGTCGGCAATTTTAGCTTGCACGTTAAAACCGTCCGGCAAGGTAATAGTGGCCGTCTTGTAGGGGTTACAGGCTACTAGAAATAAAGTGATAAAAAAGAGAAAAAAACGTTTCATTTTTTAAGTATATCATTTTTTTTATAAAAAGAAAAGTATATTTTTACTTTTAGGATTTTTTAGATTTTTTAAAAAGGGGCTTGAAAAAAAACGGTTTTTATGATAAATTAGGAGTATGTTCGGATTGGGTATATAAAATTCCTGCGCCCCGGTCCGGCCCTAGGTGGGAAGACCTCTTAGGAAAAATAAGCGTGGGAAAGGAGAATGATATGATTAAGAATCATAATAAAGGGTTCACGTTAATTGAACTCTTAGTCGTAGTGTTGATCATTGGTATCTTGGCTGCTATGGCTTTGCCGCAATACTTCAAAGCCGTGGAACGCAGCCGCATGAGCGAAGCTGTGGCTTTAATGTCCAACATCGCTCAAGCGCAACAACGCAAATACTTGCAAATTAACAAGTATACAGCCAACTATCAAGGGTTGGACGTAACCCCGAAAGGTGCCAACGGCGGTACTTATCACACCAAAGGTAACCCGGTAAGCGGTGGTAGCAACGGGTTTGCTATTGCGTTGGATCAAACTGCTGCTAACTTGACCAACTACGGTGCCGCAATGGTAACCGCTACGCGCGAACCTACCACTGGTAGCACCTTGCAATATGCTTACACCTTAAGACGTTACTATGCTGGTACTGGTACTTCTTGTGAAGGTACGGTTGCCAACGGTGATGCCAAAAAGAACGGTCAAGCGTTGTGCGCTGACTTCTGCGGTCTTGACCAAATCGCTTCTGGCAAAGGTGTTTGCTGCAACGACGGTACGGAAGCTGCTTCTGCCGGGGCGTTCGCCGCTGGTAGTGCTTGCGCTAAACCGGCCCAAAACGACTAAGAATAGCTCGTTTATTTGACATACCAACCCGGCGGTCTTTTAGACCGCCGGTTTTTTTGTTGTTGTGAAAATCCCTATCCTCCGCTCATCATGCTAAATGAAGTAAGTCGTCATGCTGAACCGCCCAGGGATGTCATGCTGAACGAAGAGAAGTGTCATGCTGAACGAAGTAAGTCGTCATGCTGAACTTGTTTCAGCATCTCGTCGTTAAAAAGCGAGACCCTGAAATAAATTCAGGGTGACAGTAAGGAAAAATCATCCAACTCAAGTAAAAGTCATGCTAAATGAAGTAAGTCGTCATGCTGAACCGCCCAGGGATGTCATGCCGAACGAAGAGAAGTGTCATGCTGAACTTGTTTCAGCATCCTGTCGTTAAAAAGCGAGACCCTGAAATAAATTCAGGGTGACAGTAAGGAAAAATCATCCAACTCAAGTAAAAGTCATGCTAAATGAAGTAAGTCTTCATGCTAAACGAAGCAAATCGTCATGCTGAACGAAGAGAAAAGTCATGCCGAACGAAGAGAAAAGTCATGCTGAACTTGTTTCAGCATCTCGTCGTTAAAAAGCGAGACCCTGAAATAAATTCAGGGTGACCAAGAGGAGAAAACTGTCCAAAGGCCCTCATGCTAAAGACGATGGTGCGTAGTGCTTTTTTATTGCTGTTAAATCGTTGATAAGTCTTGCCACTGCGGGTTAATAGAACGAATAAGATTTTCTTTCCATTCTCTATGCCAACGTTTTAATTGTTTTTCACGTCTAATAGCATCTGTGATATTTTGGCAACTCTCACAATAGACTAATTTATTTAACTTATATCTTAAAGAAAAGCCTTTGATAAGTCCATTTTTATGTTCGTATATTCGTCTGGTAATATTATTTGTTACCCCGATATACAAAACAGTATTTGAAGTGTTGGTTAAGATATAGACGTAGGCGGTCATATAACCAGATTGTAGGAAAAAATAAGATGCTTCGGCAAGTTCAGCCTTTCGCTTTTAAAATGCCCAGCTCTCTGTTATTCTGTTAAACGAAGCAAATCGTCATGCCGAACGAAGTAAGTCGTCATGCTGAACGAAGAGAAAAGTCATGCTGAACTTGTTTCAGCATCTCGTCGTTAAAAAGCGAGACCCTGAAATAAATTCAGGGTGACAGTAAGGAAAAATCATCCAAGTCAAGTAAAAGTCATGCTAAATGAAGTAAGTCGTCATGCTGAACGAAGAGAAAAGTTATGCCGAACGAAGAGAAAAGTCATGCTGAACTTGTTTCAGCATCCTGTCGTTATCATTTCCGTCCATTTTCTAATCCAAAAAAAAGCGTGCTAGCGATTTAGATACCTCCTATAATAAACAGAGGAGGAATTATGGAGCGAGTACCGTTTTTATTTAATGCAGAAAAAAATTTAAGTATTTTGTCTACCGCGGCTTTTTTAACGACGCAGTACCAAGGAAAAACCAACGTCATGGTAACGGCTTGGGGAAGTTTGGGATATATGTGGAAACTCCCGGTCTTGGTAGCTATGGTGCGCAAAAGCCGCTACACGTATTCTTTGCTGGCCAAAACGCACGAATTTACAGCTTCTGTTCCGTATGTGGACGTAAGCCGGGAAGTTGAAATTTGCGGTCATCAGTCTGGGCGTAATGCAGATAAAATTGCCGCGTGTGGTTTTAAACTTCGGCCTGGGGAAAAAATCGCCACTCCGGTGCTTAAAATGCCGGGAATGCATTTTGAATGTAAAATTATTTATAACCGCCTCATGAGTGCAGAAAAGTTAGACCCTACCATTAACGAATTATGGTATGACCGCCTCCAAGGCGACTACCACGCTTTTTTTATTGCACAAGTGGTGGATAGTTATTTGTTGCCATAGATAGTAGTCGTCCGTATCAAAAATAAGTACAATAAATATATGGACGAAGAAAACTTTAAAAGCGGATTTGCGGTACTGGCCGGGCTTCCTAACGCGGGGAAATCCACGTTACTAAACCAAGTAGCGGGGGGGCTTTTGTCGGCGGTAACGCACAAACCGCAGACAACGCGCCAAAATATTTTGGCGATTAGCGAGGGCGATCATTATCAAATTGTGTTTGTGGATACGCCCGGTTTTTTAAAAGCCCAGTATAAGCTGCAGCAAACCATGGCGGCCTGTGTGGACCGTGCCGTAAGCGAAGATGCAGATGTGGTTTTATTCTTGCTGGACGCTTCAGCCAATTACGTGGATAATGCCGCGCTTGTTGAAAAATTAAAAACAGTCTACTGCCCGATTTTTCTTGTCTTAAATAAAACCGATTTAGTGAAAGATTCAGCCGCTTTAGATGAACTTGAAGCTCGTGCGAAACAAGATTTAAAAATTGCCAAAACGTTTCGCATTTGCGCGGCTAAAGGCATAGGGACGGACGCATTAAAACAAGCGGTAGCGGATATTTTACCGCCCAGCCCTCCGTATTTTCCGCCCGGCCAATGGACGGACCGCTGGGAGCGGTTTTATGCGGCGGAATTTATCCGTGAGCAAATTTTCCTTTTATATCAAAAAGAAATTCCTTACAGTACATACGTGGAAATAGAAAAATTTACCGAAAATTTAGGACCGAAAAATTTTATCCGTGCCAATATCCACGTGGAGCGCGAAAGCCAAAAACCAATCGTAATCGGTAAGAAGGGGAGTATGATCGCCGAGCTTCGCAAGCGTTCCCAAAAACGTGTGGAGGAATTTTTGGGCCGCCCTTGCCGAGTGGAGCTTAATGTGGTTGTGTCGCCAAATTGGCGGAATAATTCGGAACTGTTGGAAAAATTCGGCTACATTGTACGCGACGAACAACCGTAGATTTTCCTGTGAAACTGCCCAAGGCCCCGCTGAACGAATAGAAAAATCATGCTGAACTTGTTTCAGCATCTCGTCGTTAAAAAGCGAGACCCTGAAATAAATTCAGGGTGACAGTAAGGAAAAATCATCCAAGTCAAGTAAGAGTCATGCTGAACTTGTTTCAGCATCTATCCTTTATTCTTTTCTTAACTGCCGCACGATTTCATCAATCGCGGCAGTTAGTTTTTTATATTCGTCTGTCCCATTGATGTCTATAAACGGAAAACATGCAATTCGTAGGGTGTTTATCGGTTCGGTGGGAAATCGTTTAATGCCATCTTGCAAGTTGGGCTTTCCGGTGGAGGCAAGTGCGTTATTGATAGCGGAGTCGGTAAGGCGAGGATCGGTCAACTGGAAAGTGGGGGTTGTATAAGAGCGAAAGCGTTCCTCTGCCACAAAGGGCTTAATAAAATCGGTTTTTTGGGCCCAATCAAATAGATAATCTGCATGCGCGCGGCACAATTTATCCATGGCGGGCAGACCACCGTTTTTTAGCATCCACTCACACGCTTGGTAAAATAGCCAAATGGCGGTGGTGTTTGGCGTATTAACTGTTTGAAAAATAGCGGCTTTTTCCAGCGCGTGTTCCAAATCAAGGGTATATGGTATCGTTCGTCCTTTTTTTACTTCACGGGCGCGCGCAACTGCTTTGGGGCTTAACGCAAGTACGCTTGTTCCTCCGGGAGTTCCAAAGCACTTTTGTAGGCCGAATAGAAGGACGTCATAGGTTCCTTTGGGTAAGTCGCGGCCTCCGGCACACGAAGTAATGTCCCACGCAATGAGCGTATCTTCGCCTCGTGATTGCCAGGCCTCTAGCAAATAATCATCCGGAATTTGTACCCCGCAAGAGGTTTCGTTAGGTGTTAAAATCACTAAACTGGCATTATAATTTGGTTTTTCTTTCGGGAAAATTTCACCGGGACTTGTAAAACGGACCTCATTTATAATATCAGGCACACGCGCGGCAAGAACGCGGCCCCACCTGTTTGAAAATGCTCCAAATCCTAGCCCGGAGAGGGTGCCCTTTGTTAAATTCCACAAAACGGCGTCCATTGCCGGGGTAGCTCCGCCGGGATAAAAAAGAACGGTATAATCATCCGGAATGGATAGTAATTTTTTACAAGCCAACGTTGCTTTTTTGTAGAGTCCGTCCGTAGACATATCTGCCGCGCGGTGGCTACGTTCATATTGGGTTTGGTAAAGCGGTGTTTGGCGCAGATGTGGATGTCCTTGCGTGGGGCCGCATGCAAATGTGCTTTGCGGAAGTATAGACGGATCTAACGAAATCATAAAAATTATTGTATCAAAAAATAGCTGAGTGCGCGGAAAATCTTAAATTTTGCTAAAATATATCAGTAAGATTTATTTTTTGTATTAGGAGAATTCATGAGCTGCGAAAAATGCACCCCTGAAGTACAAGCGATGTGCTGTGTCTGCAAAGGCGCCAAGCACGAACCGGCCCCGATTCCCGAAGAAGGAAAATGGGTCAAAGCCAAACAAATTACCGACATTAGCGGTTTAACTCACGGTGTCGGCTGGTGCGCCCCACAACAAGGCGCTTGCAAACTCACCTTGAACGTTAAAAAAGGTGTGATTAAAGAAGCCTTGGTGGAAACCCTGGGTTGCTCCGGCATGACGCACTCGGCGGCTATGGCGGCTGAAATTTTGCCCGGCAAAACTATTTTAGAAGCATTAAATTCCGACCTCGTTTGCGACGCGATTAACACCGCCATGCGCGAACTTTTCTTGCAAATTGTCTATGGCCGCACGCAAAGTGCGTTCTCCGACGACGGTTTGCCGATTGGAGCGGGTATGGAAGACCTTGGTAAAGGCCACCGCAGCCAAATCGGTACCATGTACGGGACCGAAGCCAAAGGCGCGCGCTATTTGGAAATGGCCGAAGGGTATGTGCTTAAAATCGGTTTAGATAAAAACAACGAAATCATTGGTTACCAATTTGTCAACTTGGGTAAAATGATGGACGCGATTAAAAAGGGCGAAGACCCGAAAACCGCGTTTGAAAAGAACGTCAGCAAATACGGACGCTTTGACGAAGCCGTCAAAGTGATTGATCCGCGCAAAGAGTAATTCCAAGGAGAACTAATATGGTAACGTTTGAAGGATACGAAAGAAGAATTGAAAAAATTAACTCCGTTTTGAAAGAAAACGGGATTGCCTCTTTGGAAGAAGCCAAAGACATCTGCACCCAGAAAGGCATTGACGTGGAAGCCATTGTAAAAGGCATCCAGCCGATTGCTTTTGAAAACGCCGTTTGGGCATACACCGTCGGCGCGGCGATTGCCATTAAATCGGGCGTGAAAACCGCGGCCGAAGCCGCCGAAAAAATCGGCGTGGGCTTGCAAAGTTTCTGCATTCCCGGTTCTGTGGCGGACCAACGCGCTGTCGGTTTAGGACACGGCAACTTGGGCGCAATGTTACTTCGCGAAGAAACCAAATGCTTCTGCTTTTTAGCCGGACACGAAAGTTTTGCCGCGGCGGAAGGGGCCATTGGTATTGCCCGCACCGCTAACAAAGTGCGCAAAGAACCCTTGCGCGTTATTTTAAACGGTTTGGGTAAAGATGCCGCGTACATCATTTCGCGCATCAACGGTTTTACCTCGGTAGAAACCGCTTACGATTACAAAACCGGTAAACTCAACATTGTTAGCGAAAAAGCATTCTCTTCCGGCGACCGCGCCAAAGTGAAATGCTACGGTGCCGATGATGTGAACGAAGGCGTAGCCATTATGCGCCATGAAGGTGTGGACGTGTCCATTACCGGTAACTCCACCAACCCGACGCGTTTTCAACACCCGGTTGCCGGAACTTACAAAAAATGGGCGACGGAAAACGGTAAAAAATATTTCTCCGTGGCTTCCGGCGGTGGTACAGGCCGCACCTTGCACCCGGATAACATGGCCGCCGGCCCTGCCTCTTACGGTATGACCGACACTATGGGCCGCATGCATAGCGACGCGCAATTTGCGGGTTCTTCGTCCGTTCCTGCCCACGTGGAAATGATGGGGTTAATCGGTATGGGGAACAACCCGATGGTAGGCGCGACGGTGGCCGTAGCGGTAGCCGTAGCCGAAGCTAAATAAAAAGACCGGTGAAGTTGCATTTTAAGGCAGGGCGGATAAGACGTAAAGTTTTATCCGCCCTGTCCTTTTTCCGGGCAACAATTTTCCAAATTCTGCCAATTTGTGCGTGACTTGGGCTTAACGTAGCTATCGCTACGCCTATGCGCCCAACTTACCCGCCCAACTTGGAGCGAATTTGAAAAATCAGCCAAATAAACATTTTACACGGTGACGTTGCGAACGACTTGATATTTTTAGCGACCTTCGGTTTTAAAAAATCGTCTTCTCTTTCTCTGGAGACGTACTGCTACAAACGACACAGCGACTACGCCGCTTTTCGCTCGTCATCCCGCAAAGTTGTAATGCGGGATATAGCGAAAAGCTCCACGTTCAACCTGACAAAATGTTTTACGAATAATACGACTCGCGTAAATTTTTTTAGTTTATAAAAGGGCCTAATGGCTACTAGGCCCTTTGTCCTATGGACATTGTACCTATTTTTCCTTACAATAATAGTATGGTGTATTAAGTTGACGACTCGTATTTGCTTTATGAAGAATTCTATTAAAACACTATTCGTTTTAGGTTCTATAATATGGCTGGGAAATATTTCCGCCGTTGCGCAATCCGTTGTCCAAGCGGGCAGAGCAGTTGAGGGAGCAGTAGAGAGGG
>CACZKQ010000013.1 GCA_902781765.1 uncultured Elusimicrobium sp.
GCCAACTTTATTTTTATTGCCTAAACTATTATCAAAATACCTGTAATATTTATTTTGCCTGAAAGGGTTATTTTCATCTTGTATATCGTTACGCAAATTATCAATTAAGGATGCCATTTTTTGTGCAAAGGGCCTGCCGTTAAGCATGGTTTGCTGGGCAGACCTTATGCGGGCTGATGACACCATCTTCATCGTAAGCATCATCTGCTTAGTTGAATTAATGGCCTTAATTTGTTGTTTGATATCGCGTAAACTTTCCATTTATTTTTTATTTTGGCTCTCTAAATATTTAACGTAATCCGCTACACCTGTTTCCAAAGTATAATCAGGTGTATAACCGAGTTTTTCAGTCGTTAAAGAAATATCGGCTTGTGTTTTGCACTGCATATTTTCCACAATCATATCGTCTAACATTTCTTCATCCTTTTCTTCAAAACCAATACGTGCCGATAAATTACGCATTTTCTCAAACACAAAGCCGTTGGAGGTAATAGCTTCGGCATAATATACTAAGCTTTTTTCCAAACTAAATAGATTAAGCAAATAAGTATTATCCATAGCTTCGGTCATTTTATCTTCAATTTCTTCCGAAATCATGTGAATAATACGTAAGTGTTCTACGTAATGAGAAATAGAATTGTACACCAGTTTTAGGAAAATTTCTTTAATGGAAGAAACTACCTGAAAACGCTTCCCCACAAAAAGCGGAATATCTTCTGCCAAAACAATCACAAGTTTCTCTTCAAAAAGGAACATCCCCACCGAAGCCACTTTAAATTCTAACTGGTCTTTGCCGGAATAATTCTTGGGGCGTTTGTAGATCATAACGATATGTTCAGGCTCAAATTCAAGCCGGGGGAGTTCATCCGGATCCAACGCAGAAGCCAACGTATGTTCATCAATTTGGTAATAGTCCACTAAGAAACGTTGTTCTTCCACGGTAGGATTCGTATAAACATACACCTGTGCATTTTTAACGTCTGTCTCTACTAGCTTTTTATTTGAAATAATATATTTCTTCAACATAGCAACATCTTCCCAAAACGATCAAAACTAGCTACTTTTATGATACCACCTGTCAGCGCGGCTTGTAAAGTTTTTTCTTCCTAATGTTTCTCTTTCACGCAAGCAAGTTCTTTGGCCAAATACAAATTGGTTTCACTCACCACTTCGCCGCGCAGTAACCAAAGAGCCAGCAGGTTGGGGATACACATCACCGCAATTGCCGTATCAGCAAGCTCCCAAACCAATTTAGGACTCAAAAATCCGCCAATACACATAACTAAAAGCCACGTTACATAAACGGGTTTTTCCACCGGCTTATTTAGACAAAACTGTACCGATTTAGCCGTATAAAAACTCCAACCCACTAGTGTACTAAATGCAAATAAAGAAAGAGAACATAATAATAACAGCGCCCCAGCCGGGATACTTCCAAAAGCTTGCTGCGCCAAATCAGCACCAAATAAGGTACCGCTTTGCCAATCCCCGGCAATCACTACGGCCACTCCGGAGAGCAAACAAATTACCAGTGTATCCCAAAATACGGTAGTCGCCGATACCAACCCCTGCCGCACCGAGTTAGGAGTTTGGGCAGCTGCCGCGGCAATTGCCCCGCTTCCGCTACCGGCTTCGTTGGAAAGCACTCCGCGTGATACCCCGTAGCGTACCGCCTCTTTAAACGTAATTCCCACCGCACCGCCCAGAAGGGCTGTTCCGCTAAAAGCACTCTTAAAAATACAACCAATCGCCCAAGGAAGTTGCGGCAAATGAGTAACAATCACCGCAACACATAACCCCATATATAAAAGGGCCATAAATGGTACAAGCCATTTGCATACGGCAGCAATTTTGCGCACACCGCCCAAAATAACCATTGCGGTCAGCAAGACTAAAACGGCGGTAGTCCAACCGGAAGAAATATGTAAT
The DNA here is from genome assembly GCA_902781765.1 of uncultured Elusimicrobium sp. Classification (GTDB taxonomy): domain Bacteria; phylum Elusimicrobiota; class Elusimicrobia; order Elusimicrobiales; family Elusimicrobiaceae; genus Avelusimicrobium. The sequence continues at coordinate 1,930 of CACZKQ010000013.1, forward strand.
ACAGAACCATAAATAGCCGCTAATGAATTGGTTTGGATAAGCGCGTCGGCAAAACCCATCAGCGCCGTAGCAGCGGCAAACGTAAAAGCCCACTTTTTTAAATGAAGGCCATTCTTAAGCACATACATTGGTCCGCCGACATATTCCCCATGTTGATTTTTTTCACGGTACTTGACCGCTAAAACGGATTCTGCATACTTTGTAGCCATGGCAAAAAAAGCGCACAACATCATCCAAAATAAAGCGCCCGGGCCACCCGTTGATACCGCCGCCGCCACGCCAACGATATTTCCGGTCCCTACCATGGCGGCTAAGGCAAGTACTAATGCTCCAAAACTACTGATTACTCCTACAGATCCGCTTTTTTTAACGGACAAAGCGATCGCTCCAACCAAATGCCGTTGAATAAATTTTAATTTAACGGTAAAATAAATGCTAAACCCTAAAATCAGGGCCAGCATAGGGACTCCCCATAAAAAGGCATTAAAACGAACGACTGTATTTGTAAAATGTTCTAATAAGATTTCCATATTTTTTTATAAGAAATAGCGGTGTCTGCAAAACAACTACTTTCTTTTTCCATTAGTAATGGGTTCTTTCTAAATCCTCTTCCATTGGCTCAATGGCCTGTAAACGGCTCCAAAACTCATCAATCGTTTGAATCCGTTCCTTGGGATCTTCTTTAAGCGCATCTGCCAAAAGAGCATCTACTTCTTGTGGAACAAAAGGAGCTAACTTGGAAGCCGGCACAATTTTCTTACTGGCAATATCAAATCCCTTGACCGTCCAAGGTACTTGACCAACCAATGCCTCGTATAAGCAAAGAGCAAGTGAATAAATATCCGACTGTTTACGCATGAAACCTTTCTGCTGTTCCGGAGCCATATAGGCGGGAGTTCCAGCTACTGTCCGCGCACCAGTGTCGTTATCCGCTAGCTTTTTAGCAACACCAAAATCCATAACTTTCGCCTTATCTGCTTCATAAATCATAATATTACCCGGCTTTAAATCACAATGAATAATATCTTGTTCATGCGCATAATGTAACCCTCGGCAAACATATTCAAAAATTTGTTTCGCTTTGGAGAAAGGCAATCGGCCATCTATATCCAAGCGTGTTTCTAATGTTTGTCCGTCCACATATTCAAACACTAAATACAGGGCACTTTCAGATTCAATAACCGTATAAATCTCCACAATGCAAGGGTGCCGAAGCAACGCCACTAAACGAGCTTCCGCCAAAAATTGTTCACGCACATAGGCACTGCGCAACAGTTCCGGACGAACCCGTTTGATAGCTACTTTGCGTTTAAGCACTTTATCATACGCTTCATAAACGGTTCCCATTCCCCCTTCCCCGATTTGACGCAGAAAATCATACTGTTCCTTCACTTCTACTTCCCGGCGGGAAAACGCATTTTTTGGACGGCGAAAAACATCTTCATACCGCCAATACACGTACAACAAAATCGCCGCCAACACGGCTAACAAGTACAGGATAATCCAGGTAGGAGATTTCGTCGTTTTATTCACAACCGGTTTTTCTGGCTTTGGCTTAGGCAAGCGCAGTTTCTCACGCAGGTCTTCCTGTAAACTAGCCACTAAACGGGAAGAAGGATTTAATTTTAAAGCGGTTTCCGCATCAATCTGGCAGCGTTCATATTGCCCTTGCTGCAAATAGGCTCTTCCTCTTAAAATATAGGGGCGGGAATCTTCCGGCGCCAAAGCAATCGCTTGGCCGGCTGAATAAATAACTTCGTCATATTTTCCTAAACCGTCATAAGCTATAGCTAAAAGCAACGGAAAACGATTAAGCAACGGAAAACGATTGTCTAAAAAATTCTTGGAGGTTAATTCATTGATGCGTTTAATAACATCTTCAAATTGTCTATTTTTTAATTTTTCGTTTAATGAAGCCACCTCGGCATCCCGGGCTTTTTCATCAAACACTTTGGTATCGGAAGATACATTAGCTTGTGTGGAGAAATTTCCCCCAACAAACAAAGGCGCAACAGATTTATCCGCAGCAGCATTCGCCACCGCAGCTACCCAACAACAAAGCAGTATCCACACAATACACCGTTTTAGCATATACATATTCTAGCACAAAGAAACTAGAATGGGAAAATTTTTTCACTCCGTTTCCCTCTGCGTAAATAATTCATATAATAAAGATTATGAAAAAACAACCTATCGGCATTTTTGATTCAGGCTTAGGAGGACTAACGATTTTAAAGGCGTTGCGCGAGCAATTGCCTCACGAAGATTTTATTTATTTCGGCGATACAGCCAACGTTCCGTATGGTTCTAAATCCAAACAAACGGTTACCCGTTTTTCTGCGGCTATTGCGCATTTTTTAGAAACACAACATGTAAAACTAATTGTTATTGCGTGCAATACAGCTTCTGCTCTTGCCCTTAATGAACTACGTAAACAATGCCACACCCCTGTTTTAGGTGTGATTGAACCCGGAGCATTAGCAGCCGTAGCAGCCACAAAAAATCATAAGATTGCGGTTTTAGGGACGGAAGCTACCGTACGCAGTAAAGCCTATGCCAAAGCAGTACTTAAAAAAATGCCCGCCGCTCAAATTGTACAACAAGCCTGCCCGCTATTTGTACCACTTGTAGAAGAAAATTACACCCGCACCGAAGCGGCCCGTTTAATTGCCAACGATTATCTTGCCTGTGTAAAACATGCCCACGCAGATACGTTAATTTTAGGTTGTACACATTATCCAATTTTAAAACCCATGTTAGCCAAATTGCTGGGGAAAAATGTTTGTTTAGTAGACCCGGCACAAACTACGGCATTAGCGGTAGAAAAATTTTTGGGTTCTTCTAAGGAACAAAAAGGGAAAGGACGCCTGACCGTTTACGCAAGTGACGACCCGGCCCGCTTTAAACGGCTGGCCAGTTGTCTGCTGGGCACTCCTATCAAAACAGTACATCTTAAAAAATTAAACGTATGAAAATTTATACAGATAACAGGCTGCTTTCTTCGGGTTTTATTGGGGGTACTTTGTCGCGCCACACCGGGAACATGTGCGAAACAGATGCTCAAGATAAGATCTATCAAGAGTTAGATATCCCAGCAGAAAAAATAGCCCATTTTCATCAGGTCCACGGAAACCGCATTATTACACTTTCATCTACTAAGCAACTCGCTCAATTGCGGGCGCAACCTTTACAAGAAGCGGACGGTTGGCTAGTTACTGCCAGCAACTGCGGGGCCGCTATTTTAACGGCCGATTGCGTACCTTTATTCTTGTGGGATAGTCAAGGTAATTATTTTGCCTTGTCGCATTGTGGGTGGAAGGGGGTAGTAAAAAAATTGCCGTTTTTAACGGCAAAAGCATTGTTGGAAACCGGCGCTAAATCCATTCAAGGTTGGCTTGGGCCGCACATTCAAAGTTGTTGTTTTGAAGTACAACAAGATGTAGCCTCGCAATTTTCTGTGCGTAGTATCGTACACAAAAACGGAAAAATTTTTGTAAATTTAAACACCGAAATTTTAGACCAATTACAACAGGCCGGGTTGGATTTAAATCAAATTAAAACCCCCTACTATTGCACCTGCGGCGACGAAGAAAATTTCTTTTCGTGGCGGCGTGACCATATCCGCCAAAATTTACTTTCGTTTATTTATAAACCTTAAAAACTTGCATAACCCCCCACATTTACATACAATAAACTCTATGGAACAAACAGCCAAAATTTTACTTGCAGACGATTCCCACGCCATTCGTTTCCTTGTTTCTGAAATTTTAACGAATGCCGGATTTCGCGTTATTGAAGCAGAAAATGGGCAAGAGGCCGTGGAAAAGACCTATAAAGAAAATCCCGATTTGCTTATTTTAGATTACGAAATGCCTAAAAAAACCGGGTTTGAAGTGGTGCGCGAAGTGCGCAGCCATACCGGATATTTGCATACCCCCATTATTATTTTTACGGCTGTTACCGATAAAGAAACCAAGTTGGAAGGGTTGGGATTAGATATTGATGATTATTTAACAAAACCGGCGGATGAAGATGAAATTGTTGCACGCGTGAAACTGTTATTAAAGCGCAATAAACAAAAAATGGATTCTAACCCGTTAACGCGCTTGCCGGGCAATCCCTCTATTCAGGCGCGCGTAGAAGAAGAAATTGCCTCCGGCCGAAAGTTTGCCGTACTCTATTGTGATTTAAATAATTTCAAATCGTTTAACGATAAATACGGGTTTGAAGCCGGCGATAAAGTATTAAAAACACAGGCCGATATTATCGTAAAAGCCGCCGCTTTGGACCCCACGTCGTTTGTCGGCCATATTGGCGGAGATGATTTTATTGTGGTTTGCGCGTTTGATAAAGCGGAAGAAATTGCGAAGCAAATTGCCCAAGAAACGGACCGAATTTCCCCCTCTTTTTATAACGAGCAAGACCGGGCCCGCGGATACATGCTTTCCATCAACCGTAAAGGTGAACCGGAACAATTTAGTTTATTAGCTATTGGGATTGGCGTGGTGCATAATACCAAAAAACCGCTGACTTCTTTTGCACAAGTCAGCAGTATTGGCGCGGAACTAAAGTGTTTAGCCAAACAACACCCCCAAGGTAGTTATTATGTGATGGATAGAAGAAGTTAACTATAATATTTAAAACTCTAATAAGAAAAGCGGCAATTTTTTATTGCCGCTTTTTTAATTTATTAAACAACATTCTCATCTACATCAATACTTTTTGGGCTTGTTCTATAAGCGTTTGTAAATGTTCTGGGCTTTTAAAAGTTTCGGCATAAAACTTTAAAATATTTTCTGTTCCTGACGGACGCGCCAAAAACCAAGAATCTTCTAAATACACTTTAATACCGTCTGTATCGCGCACGCGTATTACTTTTTCCCCAGCTACTTCGCGCAAAGAAGCAAAATCTTCCGCTGTTAAAGCTTTGACGCGCGCTTTGGTAGTTTCGTCCGTCGGAACGTCTACCCGCGTGTAATAAGGGATACCAAATTGTTTTGTCAATTGCTCATACTGTTTGGCAATATCCCCGTCTGTTGCCATCACTTCCATCAGCAAACATACTGCCAAAATACCGTCTTTTTCCGGGGTCCAACCGCTAACCGACATTCCCGCGCTTTCTTCCCCGGCTAGCACATACTTGTGATGCACGATACCGTCCACAAAATATTTAAAACCGACGTTAACTTCATCAATCGTCAAACCGTGCGCTGCGGCAATTCGATCTAGTAAAGAAGTTGTTCCCAACGTGCGGCCAATCATAGGTGCCTTGATTTTATGATGACGAACTAAATAATCAGCCAATACGCACAGTGCGTGATTTGGAGGAATCAACCCTCCCTCCTTGGTAGCACAACCAAAACGATCGGCATCCGGATCACTTGCACCGGCAAAATCGTATTCACCGTTTTTAACAAATTCAATCAGCGGTTTCATGGGATAAGGCGACGAAGGGTCCATGCGGATTTTTCCATCGTGGTCTATGGGAATAAAATAAAACGTGGGGTCTTGCTGTTCGCTGACGATCTGCACGTTTTGTAAGTTGTAGTGTTTTTTAATTGCCCGGTAAAAGGCCAAACTGCTCCCCCCTAACGGATGAATAGCAAAACGAAGCGGCGAGGAAGCTATCTTGCGAAAATCCACGAATGTACCCAAGGCTTTTACGTAGGGAGTAATTAAATCGGCCTGTTGAATAAACCCATGCTTTTGCGCTTCGGTAAATGGAAGCAATTTAATTTTTTCGGGCTGTTCCATATATGCATTAGCCAATTTTTCAATACGGCTTGTTAATTCGCTACCGGCAGGACCGCCATGCGAAGGATTATACTTAAGCCCCATATCTTGTGGCGGATTGTGGCTTGCCGTACCATTTAAAGAGGCCGCCGCCCGCCCGCTAATAATTTCAAACGAAAACACCGGGGTAGGTAACGGTATATCCGGAAAAATAACGTGTAATCCGTTTCCTGCCAGTACTTCTGCACAGATAACTGCAGTATCGCGCGACACAAGCCGCGTATCTCCGCCCACTAAAATAGGGCCTTCAATTTTATCTTGCAAATGAATATCCGCTACGGCCTGTGCAATCGCGCGGGCATGCATGGCGCAAAAACCGACCCCCAAAGAACCGCGGTGTCCCGACGTGCCGAATTTAACAGCGGCCGGTTTTCCTTGCGGCTCAAAAAAAGCTTTCCTTAAGGCATCTGTATCTATTTTTTGTGTGGTTAACGTACCAGCTAATTTACTAATCATAAAAATTCCCCCCTGGCTTTTGATGCAAAAAACAAGTTGCACGAAGAGCCGTCTTTTTCTATCATATTATATATCTTAAAATTTATCAACGGAGAATCTATGAAGAAAATTGTATTATCTGTGTTATTTTGTTTAACCCTTGTTATGCCGGCCGCGGCCGACGTAAATTTGAGTGATGATTTCGGTAAACATTATAGAGGGGACATCTCCAATCTGTCCGCCTATAATAAAGACATTAGCAACTTAATCGGAATGAGCGACTTCCATAGCGGGAGTGCACCTGCTTTCCCCGGGTTTGATTTGGGAATTACATTTAATACCATTAAACCTTCCAATAAAAACAACATCTCCTCGGAAAATTATTTAATGGCCGGGTTTGTCAGTGCTTCTACCAAAATCCCCGTAATTGGGTTGGGCGCGGTGGTGCGTGGAACTTATTTTAACGGGTTAGAATCAATCGGCGGCGGTTTAACGTATCATACCACTTTTGTAGAATTTTTAAATGTTTCCGCCGGCGCATTTTATGACCATGCCAGCACCGATTATTATTCTTTAAACCACTATTCCGCATCTGTTACTGCTTCCACTTCTTTGTTAATTTTTACGCCTTACGTAGGTATCGGTTATGACTATGGCGACATTTCCACCCGTAAGTTGAACTATCCTAAACGTACTTCTACCGACGGTTCTTTGCGCTATACAATTGGCGTTAATGCCAAAATCATGCCGCTTATTTATGTATTCGCCGCTTACACCAAAACACAAGGCGACGGCAGCATCAACGGAGGGGTGGGCTTTAGCTTTTAACCCTGCATACACATGGACTATAAACAAGAACTCAAAAATTTCTTCGGTGAAAATTGCTTGCTAGAGGAATCCATGGCTAAGCATACGACGTATCGCACCGGCGGACCGGCGGAAGTATACGTCTATCCAAAAACACGAGAAGAGTGGGGATTTGTTTTAAAATTAGCACGCTCCTTTAACATTCCTCTACACATTTTGGGATTCGGGTCCAATATCTTGGTGGGAAGCCGCGGTCTAGGCGGAATTGTATGTTCCACTAAACACATGAACGGACTTCATTTAGACGGAGAACATATCAAAGCTGAAGCCGGAATTGCGTTAGATAAAGTGTGCGAAACCGCTTGCCAAGCTGGGCTATTTGGTATGGAAAAATTATCGGGAATTCCTGGCAGTGTTGGCGGAGCCGTTTATATGAACGCAGGGGCATTTGGACAGGAAACATTTGACTGTTTGGAATATTTTGATGCTATTGACTTTGAAGGGCGTCCCGTTACGTTTTTAAAAGAAGAAATGAAATATGCGTACCGGCATGTGGAAGGCATCGAAAATTATATTGTTTTATCGGCCAGTTTTAAACTCCAAAAAGGAGCTTTCGCGCCACTTGTAGAGGCGCGCAATACAGTGCTGCATAAACGTATTGAAAAACAACCGTTAGAATTTCCTTCCGCTGGCAGTGTTTTTAAACGCCCGGTTAATGACTATGCTTCCAGACTCATTGACGATACGGGATTAAGAGGGCTTTCCGTCGGAGGAGCAAAAGTGTCGGAAAAGCATGCCGGGTTTATTATCAATTTTAACCATGCCACGCCGGAAGATATCAAAACACTCATAGAACAAGTACGCGAAAAAGTGAAAGAAAAACATGGCATTGAACTGGAACTGGAACAAATTCTATGGGGCAGTTTTGGGAGATAGGTGTTGCAAGTAAAAAAACGCGTTGACGCATTCTATCTTTTTAAGCTATAATATAAGTACGAAAGAATTTAGTTGTTTGGAGTCGTGGTGTAGCCTGGTTAACACGCTGCCCTGTCAAGGCAGAGACCGCGAGTTCGAATCTCGTCGACTCCGTATTTTAGTTTTTGATTTTAAGCATAAATCCCCGTTAGAGTTTAGCTCCGACGGGGATTTTTTTATAAACAACCGATAGCATAGTATTTCTGAGCCCATTTTGGCTTTTATAAAAATTTATTGGATTTTATGCTGACGATACTAGTCAGGAAGTGGTTTTCCAACTAAAATAATTTGTATTTTTGTACCATATTTCAGTCAACAAACTCTAGGAGCTATCATCCACATTTCTCTGGTTTAAAATTGCATCGCTGAGCAATTTGATGAGCTAATTCGTGGGCGTGGATTTCTTGTAGTATATGAAGTAAACTGTGAAAATATTGTGAATCTGTTTCTTTTTCATAGATAATATCTATTAATTGCAATAATATGTGTTTCTGCCACTCAATGCTCATAGGAAATTTCTGGATATATGTATTCAGAATGTCTCCACAAAATTCCTTACAATCTTTAGGGGTTTCCTGACTAATTTTTAATAAATTATCCAAAAATTGAATCGGAGGATGATTATCACAAACCTTAAGTGAAGCTAAAAGCATATTTCGGTATAGTTGACTCATATGCGGTATAAGCGGCAATAAGGACAACAACGACTTCATCACTTGTCGTTTTTCATCAGTCAGTTCTTTCCCTTCAAATTTCAGATAAACTTGGTGCCAAAAATGAAGAGCTATTCGAATCTTCTTAGAATCCTTTTCTGATTGTGCTATTCGATATTTTCCAAACATTAATAAATTATGAAAAGAATGAGCTATATAGGATAAAAATACCGGATAAGCATGTTTAACTAACCATTCTATTTCATCTTCGGCGTTCTCAACTTTCGACTGATGGATTAGTAAAGTTACCAACCGCTCTGCAGCGATTTCTTGCGTTGAAGAAGAAAATACTTCTTTTTGTACTAATGAATGATAATCTCCTCTAAAATCTTGCAATTCGTTAGGGAAAAACACTTTCAAATAAATATAACCACTAAAAAAGTATTCTCTTTCTATTGTTTGTTGAGCAATACTCTTTATCTTATTGCCTAACCACTTTTTATTTAAAAACAAAAAGCAATCATAATGAAATCCTAAAAAAACATAAGATTCTGGAATATTAAGAGACAACAATTTGTTGTACAGCACCTGCGCTCTCTTATCCCATACATTCTTATACGTGGCATTCCGGGTGGGAGCAACTCTTAGAGATAGGCCAATAATAGCCTGTGCCAATAATCCCCAAACCGAGTTAAGAGCTGCAGTAAGATAACTATCATAATTATTCTTCTCTAAGGAAGGAACAGCGTTTTTATAATAGCAATAGATGAGTTCGACAACATCCATAGCCTTTAGATATACACCTTTCCCTTCAAACTCCTTATATCTAGTTGAGATTATCCCCAAAAGTGCTATCACAATTCTATCTTTTTGTTGTTGAGTATAATTGGGCGATAAGAATATCTTTGGGAGTATTTGGCAAGCATAGTTATATACAAACTCCCAACAATTTGAATTTATTATTTTACCACTACTTCTTAAACCATTCAAAATTGCCTCAATATACATTATTCCCAATATTTCATTTTTTCTCAACAACTTATACATAATCTCTGGGAATTTCTGAGTGGCTTTTTGTAAGGTTTCACCCAAACCTTCGGGAGATGGCTTTTCGTGGAAAAAATCTTTTTCATCAGGCTTATACTGTGCATCGAATTCTCGGATTTGAGCGATCAATTCTTCTATGTTATTATCCGCCTTCTCTAAAATATATTCTTGTTTAAATGGCGATTGATAAATAATTTCTCGCGATTTAGCATCTCGAGAATTAATCCATTCTTTGGGGATATTAGATAGTTTTTGATATGCCTTGTCACATTCCGGTATTATTCTCAAAGCCGCTAGCCATTTCTTTTTCCAGGATTGCTTATAATTTATCGTTTTAGAAATATGACTAATAAACTCAAAATATGGCCCTTTGTTAACTAAATCGACTAATGTTCTTTCTCGTTTTGTACCCTTACAAGACGATGCCAAAATGCTGAGCAAATCAAAAACTTCTCCCTCGAACATACTATCAACGAATAACAACTCTTTGTGTTCTTCCAAGAAAGAGAGCGCTCTTGTATCATATTTTGGTGACATTTTCCCAAAGAAGAAAAGCAAAATTCTCCATCCTGTTTCCGAGCTTATACTATACAAAGGTTTTAAAAAGTTACTTCTAAATTGAGAAGAAGATTGAAGGCCTACTTGCTGGCTCAATATGGTAGCTACTAATAGCATCAGTTGTTCATCTACAGTATATACATATCGTTCTTCTTTCTCTAAAGAGAATAGAGAATTAATACTATAATGTCTTCTCCATAGATGTGTATAGTACAAATACTTAATTTCGTTAGCAATTTTAATTCTTTTAACTTTTGGAACTTTGGCAAGATTTTTACAAACTAATAAAGCAATATCATTTCTGTCACTATACGAAACCATAGGCATACTGAATAGATAAGTATTCTCTTTAAAAATCACTTTCCCCGAAATACCACTTTCCTCATGAAACAGAGAAATGCTAGCATCGGCAAACTGATAATCTATTATATTTCGTGGTTCCCTTCGCTTTGATAAGATATTTAGTAAAAATTGAAAAAGGGTCTTATTGCCTTGAATAAAAAAGGGGAACTTCCCTAATTCTTGTAAAAAATAATTTTTATCACTGTCCTTCACATTTGATTTGAGTAAAATTGGTAAAAAACTTTCGAACATTTTCTGAGCTTTTTCAAACATCTTATCTTTCAAAAACTTTTGTATCAATTCTTTAATGTGATAAATTGCCAAATTCAAATGAGCAAGCTGATGACATAAAGAAATTAATTCATTAATAGAGACAAGGGGAATTTCTCGCGAAGGAAGTATTTTAAATATATCGCAAAAACATTCAAAAACTAAAAGTATTTTTTCAGGAGAATGATTCTTGCTCTCTCGTGCAAGATATTTTAAAATTGATAATAATGTCCTTATATATTCTTTGTATCGCACATCGGTATCTACATATTCTTGAATTTCCTTTGCAACCTCAGTTAAATACTTGTATTGAAACCATACGTTTGGATAATTGGGGATAGATTCAAATGAAAAAAATTCTTTCTTCAATAATGGTTCAAGAAATAAAGGAGATGAGGCCGTTTGAAAAAAATACTCACGGGCTGATTCATCCTTTATTATTAGTTTCAGAATTTTTTGATGTTTTTTAGTCCAGGCCATGCGCGACCTCATCTATCAAAATATTATTTTTCAAATGTTTAGAAACATCGCTTGCGGGATCCTTTTTTTCAAGTAAAGCGTTCCCCCAAGATCTCAAAACATTTTCTAATTGTTCATATCCATTCCGAGAAATATTATAAGGCAATATCTCTATATTTAGAATTCTGTAATATGCTTGATACTGTTCTAAAATACTCCCTTCATACCAATACATTGGAACTAATGCATAATGTTGATTTTCATACTGTGATATATGCAAATGCTCTAATATTTCAAATTCTTCTAATCCAACGCCAATAAATAATAAGCCCTTTCGACCACATAAACGTTCCAATATTTCTCTTCCTCTACCATCCTTTTTATAGTGCCTTAGGTAATCTTTAAGTGTGCAAATTGGAGGATTCGAATTTGATAAATCTTTTCCATGCAAATAATAAACTTTATGTTTCGGCTCAGATAGAAAAATATCAAAATCAGTTTCTTCTTGGACATGAGAAATCCCAGTATTTGGCTCGGGTTTAGCTGATTTGGTGGCAAATTTAGACGAATTAATAATAGGAACTAGTTCCAATAGCTTATCATAATTGGTCGTAATAAATCCTGAATTAAAATGAGAGAGAAGATTAGATATGTGTTCCGCTTTTTTAGAATTATAATTGCTATATAGGCATTTGTGCCAGTCTTGCCTTTCTAAAAGATCTTCACAAATTGATAAAATCTTAAGAGGCCTTTGGGTTAGAAGCCTAAGATACATATCATAATCTATTAATTTACGTCGTCTAACTTCTTTCAGACGAATTTCTGCCAATTCCTTCCAAGTAGGCATACCCACCAGTTTGGATAAACCAGCTCCAACAAATATAATTGTCTTCCCATTCAATATGTCGTATTTTAAATGAATGGGCAATTCGGGAATATCTGGAATAATATTTGAATCGGGCATAACCTTCCTATACGCATTTTATTTTAGCAAATTATAAGAAGAGCCCCATGTTAGTACTTCATTGTTTCCGCCACCTGCTCATACCAATCCAGCGTGCGGATAGACAGCAATTTTTTGAGGGTGCAATCTGCCGGTTGGGTACCATTTAGGATAGCACGAACAATTTTAGGGGATAAAAAACTTAAATTGAGGATCCTGCGGACATATTGCACGCATACTTTATCCCGCTTAGCTATATGTTGCGTACTTGTGCCATTGATTACGTCTTGGTGCCATATGTATGCCTGGTTTAAGATTTTGATAAGTTCGATATTGGGTCGTTTCTTCGGCTCTACAAATTGCCCCACAATAACCTTGGCCCCATTGGCTACCGTTCCTATACGATATGTTTCCGTATAGGTGTTTTCATTTTTTAGTTTCTCTAGTTTAAGTGGAATCATATCTCTGTTCTCATAAATTGAGTTTAATAGTTCGGTCACTTGTTCTTGATATAGCGTGATTTCTATCTTGTTTGGATTTAATTTAATGCGTTTGATTAAAGTTTTCTCTATATCCCGTGTCATCGGATATGATGATAGTTTCTTGATAATTCCCTTTTGCTTGCTTACTCCAAACTGTTGGATATACGGATATATTTTGCTTTTGTCCTTCAAAAATTCACTAAACCAATTATCTATAAACTGCTCCAATTTGGGGAGCGATACCTTACTAACTTTCCCCACTTTGCCCGACTCTTTGCGGATAATGGCTTGGCTCACATAATAGCGGTATGTTTTACCGCTACAACCCGTACTCCAACTAGGGCTCATAGCGTTTCCCTTATCATCATATAGTTTGCCGGATAAAAGGCTCTTTTTAGGATCATAATGTTGGCGGTTAATATGGTTATCGGCCATTACTGTTTGGGCCTGTTCAAATAGTTCGGTTGGGATTATCCCTTGATGTTCTCCCTGATACCATGTCCCCTTATGTCCAACTAGTCCAATGTATGCTTTATTACGTAAGATACAGTTTAAGTTCCCTACGGATATATTATGCCCTTGTTTATTTAGCCATTCTTTTACAAGTGTGGTGCTTTTGAGTTCCGTATACTTTTCAAAAATAGAGCGTACTAGGGCTGATTTTTCTTCATCCGGGTATATCTTTTTATCTTTACGATAATACCCCAATGGCGGTTTGCCACCCATCCACATCCCCTTTTTCTTACTAGCGCTGATTTTATCGCGGATGCGCTCTCCCGTTACTTCACGCTCAAATTGTGCAAATGAGAGCAGCATATTTAATGTGAGGCGGCCCATACTCGTAGTGGTATTAAAGTGCTGCGTTATAGACGCAAACGATGCATTATGCTTGTCTAATATCTCCACAATTTTGCTAAAGTCCATTAAACTACGGGTTAAACGGTCTATCTTATACACAACGATAATATCAACAAGGCCGTTTTGAACATCTTGGAGTAGGCGTTTTAAAGCCGGGCGTTCCATATTACCACCAGAATATCCACCGTCATCGTATTCGGCAGATAAAAGTTGCCAATGCTCATGCTTTTGGCTTTTAATATAGGCCTCACACGCTTCCCGCTGAGCTTGCAAGCTGTTAAACTCTTGTTCCAGTCCTTCTTCCGTAGATTTGCGTGTATAGATAGCGCAACGTATTTTTTTATCGCTCATTTTTTCACTCCAAAGAAAACATTTCCGTTCCAACTCTTACCTGTTATGGCTTTGGCTACACCGGATAGGCTCTTGTAGAGTGTGTTCTTATATAGATATCCTTGCGGGATAATTTCTACTTCGTATTTGATACCTTGATAGGAACGGATTAGTTTAGAGCCAACTTCCAATGTGGCTTTGGGGCGTTTATCAGTAGTTTTAGCGGCTTGGGCCACTTCATGAAAAAAGCCAAGTGGAGAGATTCTCTCACGCTTGGCTTGTTCATACCATAACAGGTACTTAATAACTAAACTTCGCCCAATTGGTGGCATAGGCCGGCCTATGACTTCGGTCCATTTTAGGCGCAATTCCCGTGCGGTTAATTGTGTATAGTTTTGCATATTCGCTCCTATACACATTACCGCTTATAACGCCCTAGAAGTCAAGTTATATTATTTAAGTGGGAAAAACCCTTTGGCGATATTTTCTACTGTGAAAACAGACACCCAATCATTCTGCCCTTCCAATAAGGTTTGCAGTTCTTGATAATTCTTCCGAAGATCCACATACCCCCCAAATGCTTCGGCCAACTTATCGTTGAGTGTTACTTTTTTCTTCACATCTTCGGCGCGAACTATATCTAAAGAAATGCGAGGAATTGCCAAATAATCAGTAGGTTTCCAACCATATTCTTCCTTCAAGGGAATTACAACTGTTCGCGCTTCTTTTGGAGCAAGAGGCTTTTCAAAATCAATAAATAGAACTCGTGGATTGGGTAATGAATCCTCCGTAGGGGCCACTAATCCCAATACTAAGAGTTTCTTTAGTGAAGAATTAGTTTTATTTTCTAATTTCATAGATAAGTTCTTACTATCTATGGCCTTGTCAGTTATGATAATTTTAGATAATTCTGTTTTAATTTTCTTAGCGGCAACAATAGCATCAATCGTATTCATCAATTCTTCTTCATATTGTTCCTTAGCCCTTTCCATTTTTGATTTCATGACCTGATCACTCCGAGACATAATTTGCTTGTAATTAAGGCCGTGCAAGGATTTTTGAAATTCTTTCTTACCTTGTTCGTCTTGCTCGTCATCAGTCATTATAACTCCATCAATAATGTGTTCCTTAATAGATTCCATGGCCAAAATACTGATGGAAAAGTTAAAATTTTCTTCCTTTTCTTTTGGTACGGACTGACTTACACGATCCAACGAGGCCTTATATGTTTCCGAAGTGCTACTATCTACCGTTGGTAATTTTTCCCCACAAGCAAAAATAAATAAACTACTCATCAAAACAACAAAAAATTTTCTATTCATAACCATTCTCCTTATTTTATAATGATATATTTTTCCAAAAAGAAATGACTTTGTTTACAATCATTTCCACAAATATCAGCCCAATCGCCAATAAAACCCCATGCATAGTTCCGGTAAAGCAAAGGCCGACAGCCAAGCAGATACAAATACCCATACGCAATTTGAGGTTTTGGGGTACCATGGCATGCAATCCGCCAACAATCAACAATACAAACACTCCGATCCCGCCCACTAATTCCATAATTATTCTCCTTTTATGTCTTTGTAAAATTTCTCTACGGCCGGATTAGATAAAACATCCGTTTCCTTGAGAGATTTTTTAAGCCACAGGCCATCAATGTTGCGCACACGACTTAAGGCCACATAGGTTTGCCCAATACTAAAAGCACCTTTTTCTCCCATATCCACATAGGCAGAGTCAAAAGTCATACCCTGTGCTTTATGAATAGTCGTGGCCCAGGCCAGTTGCAGAGGAAATTGGCAAAAGTAATTTTCCATATCCGGTTCCTGACGGCCCGTTTTTTTGTTAAGTATCGTCTTATACCAAGTACAACAATGCACTTCCACTTCGCGATTTCCGGCAACTTCCACGGTAATACTTTTAATCGTCTTTTCCTTCACGCAGTTGATACTTTTAACCCGTCCCAACATCCCGTTTACAAACAGTTTTTTCTCATCATTGCGCACAAACATAACCTTGGCGCCGATTTTCAGGTATAACACCTTGGGAGCCGGGCAATTGCTTTCTTTCCAATCGTTATCGTAGCGACTACTTTGAAAAGCAGGAATACGATAGGTAGGTTGCGGTAACTTATCAAGTTCGGCCTGATTAATTTTCTCCGCATCAATTTTACGTGCACATAAACACACAGCTTCTTGCGGACGTTTATCAGTTACACGCTTGTTGAAATAAGCAAGGGCTTGAGAGAAATTCTTACTGTGTGGCGATTCCAATGCAGCTAAATTACCTGTAAACTCCACGTCCGTTTGGCGGAAAATTTTTGTGAAGAAAATATGCTTAAAATTCATCTCTTTCCAACATTTGGCTTCAAACACATAAGAAGTTTCATAAGTT
The DNA here is from genome assembly GCA_902781765.1 of uncultured Elusimicrobium sp. Lineage (GTDB taxonomy): Bacteria > Elusimicrobiota > Elusimicrobia > Elusimicrobiales > Elusimicrobiaceae > Avelusimicrobium. Next base: position 18,279 of record CACZKQ010000013.1, read on the forward strand.
TTCTTACATTGTTGGTCTTGCTCTAAATTGGACTTTTCGTTAAGTACCGGAGCCAATTGGTTTAGATCCCCCACCACAATAACCTGTTTGTGGGCAAAAGGACGTTCATCGTCCAATACGGTCTGCAAACGCTCGTTCATCTTGTCAAAAATATCTGCTCTTACCATGGATATTTCGTCCACAACTAAAATATCCAAGTTTTTCCATGCTGTTTTTAGGGCATTTCGGTTGGCATAGTCCAGCGGCGCATGCATATCTTGAGGATTAATGTGAAAGAAAGAGTGAATCGTTTGCCCGTGAATATTCAAAGCCGCAATACCCGTAGGAGCCACAAACATAGCATTCTTGCTTTTTACATTTAAGTGCGATCGCAGTCCTTTGAGAAAGGTAGATTTTCCCGTTCCCGGCCTGCCGTGAATAAACACATTATCCCCATGGTTAATATAATAAATGGCTTGTTTGATTTCGTCTGTCATTTCCAAGTTAGAAGGCACAAGTTCCTTTGTCATAATAATCTCCTTATAAAGCGATATACGGCCAAAATCCTTTTAGAAAGTCATACGTGTATTGCACATTGGCGCCGCAAGCACGAGATTTTTGGATAATCTCATTATCTGCCGTTACCACACATACATTGTGATCATAGTTTTGTATATGTTCGTAAACGGAATTGACAATCAATTTATCGGCTTTATGTTTGGCAGAAAAGAACACACTAAGGCCACGCGGGCGGTTTATGGCACGCTTAAAACCGTCAAAATAGCACTCAATCGTGCGGAAAGTATCTGTATTAAGATTGGCTAAATATTGAACCAACTTATCAGCCAGGCGTGCTTCAAGAGCGAAATTGGGCTTACCTTGCAGACCGTAAGCCGAACGGATTACATTGGAACCATCAATGATAAGACTTGTCATATAATTCTCCTTAGCTATACCCTTTTGTTAAGGGTGATATTAAGATATGCCAACTATGGGATTACTCCCTATCGGGTGTGGCCCCCTACACTATAGACATAAATCTGGCGTTTTTTGACATTTCCCTATACAAATCATAGACACCAAGCTGTGAAATTCAATCTACTTGGCCAATTACGCTGCCGAGTTTTTACGTTCACTTACGGCACTTATTACGGGTTAAAACCCTTTCTAAGGTTATGAGAGTAAACCAGAAAGTTTAGGTTTCCGGTTATATGCGCCCACAGAATAATATGCTGTTTCTGTAAAACCTGTTTCTACCTGAAAAGTCGGGGCAGATAGAAACCTATTTTGAGAAATCCGCGGAACGGGAACCGTTTCTTTCAACGGTTGGACCCAACGCGCAGTTGGCAGAGGTCTTTGCCCTAACAAAAGGCAGATTTCTTCTATTTCCGGGCTTCCTTTCGCAGCAGAAAGTTATCTTACAGATCGCACATAACTTTCTCACGCACTAAATATGAAAATGCTTCACAACCTTAAATACCCTGTCGGGATAATAAGCCAGTTCGTTTCCAAGTCGTCCTTTCTGTACCGGCTCGCACCTGGCCCAACTACACCAGACGGTAATTGTTGTCTGTACACCTTAACGCATTTTTAACAAGGGCCCTATCCCTTGTATTTCACAACGCTAAAATTATTTACCGGTATGCGGATCTTCTCCGTATTTATTCGGACCTTTGGTACCGGAAAAGAGAAATAACCCAAGCCCCAATATCAAGTTAATTCCGGGAATAAGAGCCAACAAAATTATCCACCCGCTCCAACCGATATCGTGTAACCGTTTAATTTGCGTGGGAATCAAAGCCAATTGCCCCAAAATCATAAGAAATTGCGCTGGACCTTCTCCTCCTCTTCCATTGTCCATACCCGCGGCAAGTATCGTAGCGGCAATAACTACCAATATAAATGCCAGCAAGTACTGACGGCGGCAAACACGACCTTCCCAACTAAATAACTTCAACGCATTAACGAACATAATTTTCTCCTCTATCAAGAGTAAATGTAGGGCGGCGATTACACCGCCCAATTGCTTAATGGCAATGGTATATGCCTGTTCTATGGTCGTAATGGCAGCCCCAAGCATTTGTTCTGCCACTATGGGCATAAGCGGAAACCGCTGATACCGCAAATATTCCAATAACTGCGAGGAATAAAATTATTTTCTTCATGTGTTTCTCCTTATCTGATTAATGTGTCCTACACTTAAGGAGCCTATCTGGCGTTTTTTGACATTTTCCCTATACAAACGACACTTTAAGAGAAATTCCACACAAATAAAAAAGCCCCTTCACTTAAAGGGGCTTCCTGGCATTTTGTGACAATTCTCTATACAAACAATGATTTTTAAGGTATTCGCATATAAAAAATAAAGGCCCCTTATTTCGAGGGACCTTTTGAGTGTAAAAAACGATGGGGTTAGGATTTCTTAGTACGTGAGATTTTTAATGCTTTCTCGCATGCTATTATTTTTTCCTCAACATGTAATGCAAATTTTGGAAAAAATAGGGTCGGGAAAATATCATTAGGATGCAATGCTTTCTTGTAGTCTTCTAGCGCCGCTGCGTAGTTCTTAAGGGAAAAATAACACTCTGCGCGTTGATAATATGCATTATCGATATAGTTTCTGCCTAAGCGCACGACTGGCCAAATAAAAAAAAGTTCGTTTTTGGCCAAACATTGTCTATAATAATTTTCGAAACATTCACGAATGCTTGGCATATCTCTTTTATCATCTTTTTTAGTGTATATGGTATTCAAAGAAGGACCATCTTCAAATATCTCCAATTCTAATACCTCAAAAAACGATTCAAAAGCTAAATTCAAAAATTCTTTTTCTTTTTCCTTATTTCCGCATTTAGCATAGCATAGGGCCTTATTGGCAGCCAATTCTGTTATTGGCCCTGAAGATTGCAAGCAATTAAAGTGTTTTAACGCCTCCTGATAGCAACCCAATTTATATAAACACATCCCCTCAAAAAAATCAATGTTAGGATCAAAATTTTCTAATTTTTCTATGCAAGTTAATGCTTTCTTATATTTACCGAAATAACAATAGCATCGTATTTTTGAAAGGAGCTTTGTATTTGCGGGCATCTCATTCCTGCTGATCACATTACGTTTAATAGGATCTCTCCACTCACTAACCACCAAATGATCCCCGATATAATGACTACGAAACATTCTTTTGAATTCCACAGAATTAGATGCAGAACCTATTGAAACCATTCCAGTTTCGTAGGTTATTGACTCCCAACTTTCGCCAATTGCTATACTGTTGTATATGTCTCGCATATATCCGTTGAATAGGGGTTTGGAAACACAAGCGTGTTCGGGATCCAAGTCCATTGCTATTGTGTAATCATTTATAGCCTTTGTATATTCGCTACATTCCGCATACGCACGTGCTCTATTATAGTAAGCTGGAGCATACGTCGGATCTATCTTAATAGCTTTACTAAAATAAGGGATTCCCTTGGATCCCCGACTGGTCCGTAATGAATCATTATCATACGAAAACCAATTTGCCACATAGCATCCCATTTCATTTAAAATTGGTGCCGTTGGATGTTCTATACACATCCGATTATAAAATACAGAACGCATGTCGGGTTTTGTAGGAAATCCCAAATTGGCTAGTTTGAGACTTTGTTCGTCTTGTTTATCGAACCAATCCGCATATTCCAACGGAAATTTTTGAATTTGTCTTCTCAATTTCCACAATTCTCGAAACTGTTTGAGACTTTCCCTTTTGTTATAGTTCGTTGGCAAATGAGTCAAACGTTCATATTCTACCTGAAAACGAACTCTATTCAATAATTGTTGCCGTTCGTTAGGAGAAAGATCTTTGTAATTCAAATGCTGCTCGTACCATAAATATGCTTTCTTATACTTCTTTTGTCGACAGTAGTATAAAAAGATCCATACATAAATCCCATAAAAGAGACCTATTGGGAAAAACCATTTTTTAGCACTTTGTAATTGAGTATATTTAGCACAATCTTTGAGTGCTTTTTTTTCTTCTTGCTGTAACAAATATATTGAGGCTCTGTTTGCATATGCCACTGCATAATTTGGCAATAACCTAATGGCTTTAGTAAATTGAGCGATTGCTCTTTGATAATGGCCAGCCTTAGCCTCGAAAACCCCCAAATTATTATGTAAATATGGATCCCGTGGATATTTGGCAGAATATTTGGCAAAGTTCTTTAAAACCTGTTGAAGAGAAATATTAAATTCGTCTTGATATCTTTTCCATTCACGATATTTTTCCAACTCTATCAGATTGGCATAGAAAGCACTATTTTCTTGGGCACACTTATTGTCACTCCTAATTTGTTTAGTTGCTTTGTTCATGGCGCTATCTCCCCATATTATCTTCGACAGTGATGGGCAGATTAAGCCATGTATTTCTTCAAGAAGTTTACTATGGTAATAATGAGCTGCGGCATGTTTGGGACTCAAATGAATACACTTGTTGAACAGTTTTTCTGCTTCTCGGTTTAAATGGTCATTCTCTCTCCTGTCGAAAGTTCTTGAATATTGTCTTAATAAATAAACTCCAAGCCCTTTTAAGAAATATTCGTCCGCTGTTGTAGAGTATTTTGGAGGTTTAGATAATATATATTCGGGAAATCGTAATTTCAATTCTTTAATTAAATCTTTTTCCAAACGTGTAAAACTTTGATACCGTTTCTTGGGATCGGTAGCCAAACATTTCTTCAATAAATCGTTTCTTGCTATTTTAGTTTCGTCAAGAGAGGGTGAAGATGTATTGGTAAAAAGTTGATACAATACTACTCCAAAAGAGTAAATATCACTTTGTTCTGTTAAAGCTTTTTTTTCATTATATTCTGGTGGAAAGTATCCTTTTGTCCCACCCTTTTTGTTGGAAGCGGATAGCCCAAAATCAGTAATACGAATGGTATTATCTGGGGCAATCAAAATATTATCTGGTTTAATATCCTTGTGTACAGAAATCCCGTATTTATGTAAATACTGCATGCCTCGACAAAATTCAATACCCCAAACCAAGGCCTGCTTATATTCTACCTTTGTATTTCGTAAGACATGCGTTAATGTTTCGCTCTGTACAGGTTCATCAAAGCTATGGGGTTGTTTCCCTACAAAATCCATGACCAAATACATCTTTGTTTCATCCAAAATGAGTGTCCGTGTAAACACCACATAGGGTAAACGAGGCATTTTAAATGTAAGAAGAGCCTCTTTCCTAAAATCTCCTAAAACTTGAGATTTCTCTTTATCATCTCTTTCTTTAAACGTTTTTAATACATAAAACTTGTTATCACGTTTATCTCGGCAGAAAAATACGTCCCCCATGCCGCCTTCACGAGCTTTATCGGATATTTCAAAAAATTCAGACAAAATATCCCCGCGCTTCATAAACAAGGGCTGTGATTTTTCTTTTTGTTGTATATATTGAGTTTTAGGCATAATTTACTCTACAAATGATTTTTCGGCAAAGCTCTTCATAATAGTTTTGCTGCGGCGTTGTGCCTTTACTTCTATGTACCATCCCACTGGCAATCGCCCTAACAAGGGGTGTTTCACTCCTTGCAACAGTTGCCCCGCGAACAACACTGAGCCTTCCCAAAATACTCCAATTCCGGCAATGTCCGATAGCCAAATATCACGCGTTAGCGGCTCAAAACTTTCCGCAAAATCAACATTCAGCTCTCCGGAAGTACCAATCTGCCTGTCTAATAAATTAAACAACTTATCTTGAGATAAAAACCACAAATTTCCTTCTTGTTCTTTCTTGGAATGTACCAACCAATCTTGCCTGTTTGCCTGATATTCAAGTGTTAACATGTCGCGAGACATAGCCAGGCCATCCGGTTGGCACACATTAATTTGCGGAATATCCAACGGGTCCTCTTCATCTAACCGCCCAATAGCAATTTTAGGGGAACGCAACGCATTCAAGTGATATTCATCTTCTTTGCCACAAGCACAATATACAGATATAACCGTTCCCATCATCGGAATTTTAGAAGGGGCAATAGCTTCATTAGACATCAGCAAAGCATTAGCTTTCGCAATTTCGCCATTTCGTTTGTATGCTAACGCCAAATAGTATTTGTGCAATTCGCAAGGAATCTTCTTATAGCGTTCTTCGTAATATTGCACTAATTCTTTAGGGGTTGTGGCCCTTAGCTGCCCCTCATTAGGTTTATGAACAAGATAAATCGGCTTATTCATTATTTCTTGCAAGCGACCATAGCGGTATTCCATCACTTCACGCATGGATTCTTCGGCTTGTTTGCATTTGGCACAAGTTCGTCTATGTTCTAAATAAGCATCATTTATGGGCGCTTTTTCGGTTTTAATAAACTCATTTCTTATCAGGAGTAGCCGCTCTTTATCGTATTGAAAACATCCCTTAAATACTTCCGGCAAGATGATATGCATTTGGTCTCTGCGACTTATTGCCTGTTTGGGCAAATCCTGCAGTTTTGTTTGCAACGGAGCACGCATAATGGACTGTATAATTGGCTCTTGCCACTCTACGAATTGACCAGGAAACTCACCAAAGAAAGAACTTACAATTTGTACCAGTTTTTTCTTCTCACGACTTGAGTTTGTAATGTGGGCCGCCTTGTATAGTTTCCCATATTGTTGTTGCTGGATTTTTTGGTCAGACAAAATGTATTTATTACCTAAAATCCGATCAAAACAAGCCCAAAAGGGATAAAGTTGTTCTAAGCGCAGTCTTTTGGTTTCATAGGACAAATGTCCACCTTGGACCGACATGCTCTTTTGGACTTCTTTGGGCATGTCGG
>CACZKQ010000014.1 GCA_902781765.1 uncultured Elusimicrobium sp.
GGAAATTATTGAACAAGAAAAGAAAAACCTTGGAATCAGCGAATCTGTTCAATTAGGCATTATGATTGAGGTGCCGGCGGCCGCCTTAACTGCGGCTCAACTGGCTAAAGAGGCAGACTTTTTCTCTATTGGCACCAATGACCTTACCCAATATACCCTGGCTATTGACCGGGGACATAAACAATTAAGTCCTTTAGCAGATCCGCTCCATCCGGGCGTATTAAAGTTAATTGCCTATACCACACAAGGAGCCAAACAATATCATAAACCGGTTGCCGTATGCGGAGCGGTTGCCGCTGATATGGCGGCCGTCCCTTTGCTAATCGGTTTAGGAATTACAGAATTAGCCGTTGGAACTGGGTCTGTAGCCCGCACAAAAGCATTGATACGCAAACTGAACGTACAAGCATGCAGCCAACTGGCACAACAAGCGTTGGAGCTAGCAGACGCACAAGCTGTACGCTCGCTTGTAGCAAATTTTTTAAATAAATAACGGAGGTTTCATGCAAAAGTTCAAACAATGTTGTATGACCGTAGGTAGCGGGCTAGTTCAATTAGGTAAAGCACTTATGCTCCCGATTGCCGTACTCCCAATCGCCGGACTTCTCTTGCGCTTAGGCCAGCCCGATTTATTAAATATCGCTTTCATTTCGCAAGCAGGTGGAGCTGTTTTTAACAATCTACCGCTTATTTTTGCTATCGGTGTAGCCATTGGTTTTGCCCACGAAAACCATGGAGCGGCGGCATTGGCCTCTTTTATTGGGTACATTATTATGACAGCCGCGTTGGAATCTTTGGATAAATCAATCAACATGGGGGTTTTAGGTGGTATCATTACCGGCGTAATTGCTGGGTTGTTATACAATCATTACAAAAGCATTAAGCTCCCCCCCTATCTTGCTTTTTTCGGCGGGCGACGATTTGTACCGATTATTACCGGAGCGGCTTGTTTAGTTGTTGCCGGATTGGCCTATTTTATTTGGCCTCCCATTGGGAAAGCCATTAACGCGTTTGGCCAATGGACCATTGAATCAGGCAATATCGGCCTGTTTTTCTACGGGCTGGCCAACCGCTTACTCATTCCGCTGGGATTACACCACATTTTGAATAATTTGGTTTGGTTCCAATTCGGTGATTTTGCTACGTTACAAAATGGGGTCCAAACGGTGGTCCATGGGGATCTAACCCGCTTTTTTGCGCAAGACCCTACCGCCGGAGCTTTTATGGCCGGATTTTTCCCGGTCATGATGTTTGGCTTACCGGCAGCTTGTTTAGCCATGATTAAAACGGCTCATACGACGCGCCGTAAAGCAACGGCCGGATTACTCTTATCCATGGCACTTACTTCATTCTTAACCGGGATTACCGAACCGATTGAATTTGCCTTTATGTTCCTAGCTTTTCCGCTGTATATACTACATGCTATTTTGACCGGGGTGTCCTTGGTTATCATGAATGTTTTACATGTAAAATTAGGATTTACTTTTTCAGCGGGCCTTTTTGACTACTTACTAAGCTATGGGCTTGGCACACATCCGCTATTACTCATTCCGGTAGGAATTGCCTATGGGCTTGTGTACTATATTGTGTTTTATGTAGCTATTACCCGGTGGGATTTAAAAACGCCCGGCCGTGAAGAAGAGCCGGCGTTGCCGACTCTACCAACTACGCAACCCACTACAACTAGCGAACAGGTTGCTCCTGCCACTCAAACTACTTCCCGCGGGGCTATGTATTTAAATGCACTGGGCGGTAAAGAAAATATTAAAACGCTCGGCACTTGTGCCACGCGCCTTCGCTTAGAAGTAAACGACGCTACCAAGGTAGATGAAACCGCTTTAAAACAAGCCGGTGCTCGCGGTGTAATTAAAATGCAATCAGGCCTGGTACAGGTTGTTATCGGCCCGGAAGTGGAACTGATTGCAGACGAAATCAAGGCATATTTGAAATAGAGGAAATTATGCGATTATTGGTTTTGCAACAAGATTTAGGTAGTTGGACAGCTCAGCAGATTTGCAAAAAAATTCGTACCTTTTCGCCAACGGCACAAAAACCATTTGTGTTAGGTCTCCCTACCGGAGGAACCGTAGAAGGCATGTACGCACAGTTGCGCACGCTATACCAACAAGGAGAGCTGGATTTTTCGCACATTATTACGTTTAATATGGACGAATATGCCGGCTTATCCCCGCAAGATCCGCAAAGTTATCATTACTATATGCAACATCATTTATTTGAAGGTATTAACTTACCGGAAAATCAGCATCATATCCTAAATGGACAAGCGCCCGATTTGCACGCCGAATGTAAAGCTTATGAAAAAGCTATTTTAGCATCTGGTGGAATTCACTTATTTTTAGGCGGTGTAGGCCGCAACGGACATATTGCCTTTAACGAACCGGGATCTTCTTTTTCTTCACGCACCCGATTGGTCAAATTGGAAGAAAATACACGCCAGGCAAATGCCCGTTTTTTTGACGGAGATGTTTCCCGCGTGCCGACTCATGCGCTTTCAGTCGGCATCGGGACGGTATTAGATGCTAACGAAATTTTATTCTTAGCTAGCGGAGAAGCAAAAGCACAAGCGGTCGCTCGGCTCGCCCTTGGCGAAATCACTCCCAGTTGGCCGATTACCGCTTTAAAAACACACCCAAATGCCACCTTACTTGTAGACGTAAAGGCGGCCTTGGCCCTGCCGCAAGCTATGCAGGAAAATATCCGCAAAGAACTTGCCAAATCCCCCACGCAACCTGCTCAAATTTTATTATAGGAATTGCATATGAACTCTTTTCGTCTTGAAAATATCCAATTAGTAACCGCTGGACAAATCTTGAAAAATTATGGAATTTTAGTACAAGAAGGAAAGATTGCGGCCCTGTATCCGCTTGAAAAATGCCCGGCTATAAAGTCCCCAGTTATTGACGGGAAAAACAAGTATGCACTGCCCGGACTGATTGATTTACATATTCATGGTTTTGCCGGGCATGGACCGGAACTGGGAACGGTGGAAGAACTTCTTTTAATGTCTAGCGAATTAGCCAAACAAGGTGTAACTGCCTTTTGCCCCACACTTTACTGTGCTAAGCCCAACGATATGGAAAATCTTCTTACTAAATTAACTCCGGCCTTTGGAAAAGAAACCGGTGCAAAATTGATTGGATTTCACTTAGAAGGTCCTTTTATTTCGCCCAATAAACCCGGCGTAATGAAACCACAAGATATTGCTCCGGCAGATGTAAAAGTATTGGAAAAATTATATCAAGCCGCGCAAGGACATATTGCATCTATGACACTGGCCCCGGAGCTAAAAAACATAGGGCCGATTATTGAATTTTGTAAGGCACACGCTATTTTAATGCAAGGCGGACATACCAACGCCACGTACGAAGAATTTTTGCAAGGAGCTAAACGAGGTATCCGCCATGCAACGCACGCGTTTAATGCCATGAGTCCGCTTTTACAACGTGCCCCGGGTGCCAGCGGAGCCGTACTGATGACGCCGGAAATTTCCTGCGAAATTATTGCGGACGGCATACACGTACATCCGGCTTTAGTTAATTTTTTATGTCGCGTTAAACCGACAGAAAAAGTGGTATTAGTTACAGATGCACTTCTGCCAACCGGACAAACAAAAGGGCCGTTTTTTGCAAACGGCGAAGAAGTAGTTTTTGACGGCGGCGTGTGGAAACGCAAAGCAGACGGTGTAATTGCCGGCTCCGCCTTAACCATGACACGCGGTATAAAAAATTTAGTAGACTTTGGGCTTTCGCTTTCTCAGGCCGTCCAGTACGCCTCCACCAATCCGGCCCAACTTATCGGTTTAAAAAATACTGGGAAATTAGAAGTAGGCTATCAGGCCGATATTGCGCTTTTAGACGAAAATTTTAACCCGGTCCAAACGTTTATTCGCGGTAAAAACGTAAGATAATGCGTTGGGAATATACGCAAACCCATTTGATAAATTCTCCTTGTGTTTAAAATCTGCAACGCAACCAAAATATCAAAAAACCAGTCAAGCCCGATATAAAAGGCCAATAAAATAAAAATGCTATAATACTTGTATGGGACTAGAAGAATTAGAAAACCGCGAGTATTTTTCTATCGGTGACGTAAAACGATTAACCGGTGTGCCGGAATATTCCGTGCGCTATTGGGAAGCGGAATTTAATTTGATTCGTCCTATCCGCCTGGAAAGTGGACACCGACGATACACGAAGCAAGACGTTTATACTATTCTTAAAATTAAAGATTTAATTTACAAGCACAAGCTGACCTTGGAAGGCGCTAAAAAACAATTAAATAATTACCGGTTACCTACCAACGCGGATGAGAAAAAATCAAGAACTGACCTCAAGTTATTAACGGAAATTAAAGAAACGCTGGAAGATTTGCTTAAAGAATGATACAATATATGTGTGGTCGCATGAGCGACTGCTCGTTTCGGGGAGTGGCTCAGAGGTAGAGCGCTCGCTTGGGGTGCGAGAGATCGCGGGTTCGATTCCCGCCTTCCCGACCATTTAAAAAGTTTAAAGTCGTTTTACGGGGCGTAGCGCAGATGGTAGCGCGCACGGTTCGGGACCGTGAGGTCGCTGGTTCAAATCCAGTCGCCCCGATTTTTTTAAAATAAAAAACTGCCGAAAGGCAGTTTTTATTTTGGGAAAATGAATTTGAAGCCCGGCGCGATGTCTTTGTTTGAATGCAAGGGACCGGACTTAGTTACCGCGCCTCTTTCTTATTACAAAAACACTTTAAGACCCATGGATAAAGTGCAATAATATAAAATACCAAGCACGTAACTCCTGCCAAACGCCCCCAAAGAGCGCCCAATAAATCTATCCACAATTTCCAAACAATGGAAATCAATAAGCACAATGGGATAAGACCGGCAATTCCATATAAAATCCCCTTTAAATTAAAACCCGTTGCTTCAAAACGAACCCATGTTTTTTCAACATAACGCGCTCCACAAAATGCAAGCAACGCACCGATATCTTCAAAGGCGCTCCTGGTTACTTTATCAGGGTCGGCCAACAATTTACCGTCCACATAATCCATTGGATAAGGCTTATAAATTATATATACAAAAGCTAGTACACACACAACCGCTGTAATTAACAACCAACGGTTTTCCTCCTGAGGGTGTTTATCAAAATAATTACCGGCTTTCTTGACGAGATACATACAAGCAATACTCAGAACAAAACCTACCAACACATCTTGCAACGTGTGAACGCCTAAATAGTTGCGCGAAAACCCCGTTAATAACGCAAGTAATACAAATAGTACAGATAAACAACGGCTGATATGTTTCTGCCAAAAAATTACAGCAGAACCCACATACATAGGCGTACCCATTGTTGTATGGCCGCTAGGGAAAGAATAACTACCCGGCAACGATTTAACAGCCGGAACGATTCGAGGATCCTTGACAAACGGACGATACACACAAGCCGTTAACTTAATAACGGCCGTTGCCGCCATGGATACGTACAAAGAAGCCAACGTCCATACTCCCCCCTTTTTATCCCGGCACCAATACAAAAAAGCAGGCAACAAAATTAAGTAAGAAACACTAACATGCGAAAGTAATTGCATGAAAGGAGTCAGCACATTGTGTGTGCTTTCTCTAAAATTTTGCAACCAAAGTAAATAACTTATATCCATAAAATTACATTACCTCAATGTTAAAACAACACATTCCAAATTCGTTTCAATGATATTACTACGACGGTGTGCTAGATCTCGCTAGATAAACTGGACATCCACTTTTTTTAGATATTTATCTTCTAAAATGGTTTTAATCTTACGAATAACAGTCTTACGGATTTCAATTTCTATCGGCAATTTGGGGTCATAATGCGCTTTATTCATCTGCGCCCCCACCAGGAAATAAATACAATCCGAATCCAATAAAAACTGCATCAAAGCCCCTGCCGCATCTTCCTCATAATTTCCGCTTTCTAAATAATCTGCTGTTTTGGTAAGGGTCAAAATTCCCTCCGTCACCAAATCCACCCCTTCCATGGTATAAAGACCGGGCAATTTGCTAGAGTGCGTAGGGGCCATGGCACGCACCGGAATATTTAATTCACGCGAGATTAAATTTGCCGTTGTCCCGCCGGAAATTGCCTTTTTCCCATTAAATTCAATAAAAGATTTTGCATAAAAATTATCTTTTTCCTGATAGTAGGGCGGCCCGGTAAAAATGATAGATTGGCGGGGTTCCCGGCAATAAATAGACATCACGGAAGTATCATCTTTGAGTTGTCCGTTAGGAGCAATTCGTTCCACCTGGCGGACTAAATAATCACTTAAATCACGTGAAGAGATTGTGGGGTCTTGCGCTAATTTGTCCTGGATAATTTGAATAAGCCCCTTTCTTTCTAACCCAAGCGGATAGAGCTTAGAACCCATCGCTACCTGCGTAGCACCATCCGAGCAGAAAATAACCCGATCTCCTTTTTGTAACGTAATATGATAGACTTTCATCCGTCTATTTTTAAAATTTTTAGATTGGATAATTTCGCAAGTCGGTGTTTGGACTTGTTGGTTGCGGATCCAAATAAAATCAGGGTTTCCTTCTTCTACAATCGTGGTTGTTCCGTCCTCAAAGCAATCAATCGCTGAAAAGGTAGCATAACTAATACCACGCACTTTACAAACCGGCAGTGAATTCATAATGATTTCACAAGAGGTTTCTATATCAGCATGATTTTCCAAGAACTTTAAAAGCATAGTGGAAGTCATACAGGCCAAAATATTCGCCTTAATACCGCTGCCTAATCCATCAGAAAGCACCGCTACCACCCGGTTCATATGTGCAAAGCGCCCGGAAGTAAAAAAATCTCCGTACGCATTTTGGTTGTACTTCTTTTTTTGGGAACAAGCTACGTCAATAAACATTATTTTCCCTCTTTGGATTGAGGATCATAACCTTCCGCAATAGAACTTAACAACAATTCGGTTTCTACCATATGTTCACCCAGCAAACCGGCAATTTCTTGTACTGTTGCGATATTTTTTGTAATGACTTGTCTGGCACGTTGGGCAATTTTGCTACGGTCCATTTCGGACTTTGTTACATCCGAGATGACCGCTCCAACCAACTCATTATCTTCTACGGTAAAAATACTAATTTCGTATATTTTATCTTTAATGGCATAATGGTCTTGATGAATATCTTGCCCGGTACTTAAGGCTGATTTAAACAACGCACCAAACGGGACAATCGTATCAATCAAGGCTCCTTTTAAACGATCGCGCACGTGAGCTAAGGCCTCATACATCTCCGCAGGCAAGAACAGATGTTCAAACGATTCATTCGCCTCTACAATTTGCATGTTATCATCTACAATTACTACCGCTGCCGGCATACAACGCAGCACCGCCGCCGCTTTACGCACTGCAATTTTACGCATGTAAGAAGCACACATAGATACTTCCGCATCTCCGGCAATAAGTGCTTGTACAAAATCCCGGCAGTTACGGTAACCGCAACCCGAACAATTTAATTCGTCCTCTTGCGTATGTTTACTGATTTTTTTGAGTGCTTTAGTGATTTGTTCCAACGAAGCCTCATGCTTTGAAACGGGTGCGGGAGTATACGCTTGCGCAACGACCGTACGTGCCACGGTGGGGACAACGTCCCTATACCGGGTGCGGGCATAAACATCTGAAGTAATTAAGATACGTGATTTCTCACTAGATAGGCAAGGCCCGTTAATACAACCTCCGGCACAACCCAAGGCTTCTACAAAAATTTTCTTATTGATTTGCGTTTTATCCAAATGTTGCAACGATTTATCCAATTCTTCCAACGAACTGACCGTTAAAAAAGTAACATCATTCTTGGTAATTCCCACCCGTTGAATCGTTTCATTCATACCGCCTTCTAACGGATACAAAGAGCCTTCGTAAGCTTGTTCCGGCACAAAATGGCAAGAAGTATCCGCCGAAATGGTTTGCAAGTCAATCCCGGCCGTTTGTAACCAAAAATTAAGTTCATCAAAAGTAAGCGCGGCAGTCATTAAATCCGGATGACGTGTGGCTTCATTCTTTTTAGCTACGCACGGACCAATGAAAACAACTTTAATATCGCTTCCTAAGATATCTTTTAGTAAGGCACAATGCGTTAAAGCCGGGGAAGCAAGCGGTGTAATATTAGAAGCAAAGTCCGACTTATATAACCGAATATAATCGTCTACTACCGGGCAAGCAGAAGAAATATATAACCCCTTGTCAGCTTGATTAAGCATTTTAGCCGTTTGAATAGAAACTTCTTGCGCTCCTAAGGCGGTTTCAGACACGCCCATAAAACCTAATGCTTTTAAAGCTGCAATCATTTTTTCAGCCGGCACATTGTAAACACCCGCCCAACTGGGAGCTAAAGAAACGTATATTTTTTGATTTAAATGGAGTAATGCTTTTACAACATCCACATCATTACGCACGCGTTTCGCTTCGGCGGGGCAGATAGTAACACAGTGTCCGCAAGCAATACATTTATCTTCAATCACCGAAGCACTTCCATTTTGAATGCGAATTGCTTTAACATGGCATCCGCGGATACATTTATAACAATCGTTACATTCGTTTTGCAGGGTATAAACGGGGGCTGTTTGATTCATAATAGTTTACTTTTGCTTTTTTAGAATTTGTTTGATTTGTTCGTCAGTTACTTGGATATATTCCTTTCCATTAACAACTATCCTGGGGCCCTGTTCGCACTTATTTTCGCAAAGACCACCTATTATTTTAACTTCGGCCGCTAAATTATTTTCTTCTATATACTTTCTAATATATTCCAAATTCGCTTGATTTCCCTTCAAAAAACAAGCACTTCCCATGCACACTTTAATTTCTATCATGTTCTTCTTTTTCCTTAATCCCATCATCATTGGTCAGCTGCAAAAAACTGCCAATTAAATTTTCGTTCCATACTTTGATATGCGCAGGGACATTCAACACACAAGGTGTAAAATTCCAAATATATTTAACGCCGGCTCCGGCTAAATAATTGGCCATAATGTCTGCTTGTTCCTTAGGGACTGTCAAAATAACCATATCCACTTGCAAACGCCCTACCAAGCTGGCAATTTTGGCAATATCAAAAACTTCCTTTCCGTTAATATAAGAGCCAATTTTAACCGGGTCCGTATCAAACATCGCCAAGATATTTAAGCCGTAGTCTTTAAAAGCACTGTATTTGGCTAAGGCGGACCCTAAATTACCGGCTCCCACAATAAAAGCATCATGGGGTTTATAAAATCCCAATTTATTTTCAATAGAAGTTTTCAGTTCCTGCACTTTATAACCAACGCGGCACTTCCCCGAATTTCCTAAATAACTAAGGTCTTTGCGCACTTGGGAATTATCAATTCCCAAAAGCTTAGCAAAGTGTGTGCTGGAAATATATTCCTCTTTAGCATTTAATCCGTCTATAATAAAATGATATTGGGTCAAACGCTGTATTACATTCTTTGGAATTTTCATATGAATTGTACACAAAGAAAAGGGGCTTTGGCAAATGCTGTTTGCTAAGCCCCTTTATCTAGTTAGATAATACCATTATACGCATCTAAGAAGATTTGCCGGATCTCGCTCATCAACGGATATCTGGGGTTCGCACCGGTACATTGGTCATCATAGGCGCGTTCTACCAATACATCCAAGTTGGCCATAAATTCTTCTTCTTTAATGCCTAAATCTTTAATGGCTTTAGGCAGGTTGATTTGAGTCATCAAGTCATCTACTGCTTTAATTAACAACTTCACTTTCTCGTCATCATTCTTGCCGCCCAAATTCAATTCGTCGGCAATTTGACCATATTTGGATTTGGCGCAAGGGAATTTGTATTGCGGGAAGATGGCTTGCTTGGTTGGATTATCTACCGCGTTAAATTTAATAACTTGGCGGATAAGCAGTGCATTGGCAACCCCGTGCGGGATATTATACATCGCTCCCAATTTATGCGCCATAGAGTGACACAATCCTAAGAAAGCGTTTGCAAAAGACATCCCGGCAATAGTGGCCGCGTAATGCATCTTTTCGCGGGCAATTGGATCATTAGCGCCTTCTTTATAAGAACGGGCCAAATATCTAAATACCAATTTGGTAGCTTCTAAGGCATTAGAGTTGGTGAAATTGGTAGCCATACAAGACACATACGCCTCTAGCGAGTGTACCAACGCATCAATACCCGAAGCAGCGGTCAACCCTTTGGGCATTCCATCTACAAAGTTCGGGTCCACAATCGCCATATTTGGGGTAAGCGCATAATCCGCAATGGCGTATTTGTAGTGTGTTTTTTCGTCAGTAATAATGGAGAACGGTGTTACTTCCGATCCAGTACCCGACGTGGTAGGAATACAAACCATGGTTGCTTTTTCACCTAATTCAGGGATTTGGCAAATACGTTTGCGGATATCCATAAAGCGCATGGAGATATCTTCAAAATTCGTTTCGGGTTGTTCGTAGAGTAACCAAATAATTTTACCGGCATCCATAGGAGAACCACCACCTAACGCAATAATAACATCCGGCTCATAGGGGCGGACAATTTCCATAGCTTGACGAATAGTAGCCAACGTCGGATCGGGTTTTACATCAAAGAAAACTTGGTGATCAATACCAATTTCATCAAGCGTCTTGGTAATGACATCTACCGTACCGGAGTTAAATAAAAAGCGGTCCGTTACGATAAAAGCACGTTTTTTACCTTTCAATTCTTTCAGTGCCAAATCCACCGCCCCTCTTTTGAAATAGATTTTAGACGGTACTTTGAACCACAACATATTTTCTCTCCTTTCAGCTACAGTTTTGTAGTTTAATAAATGTTCTACACCAATGTTACCGGAAACAGCATTTCCTCCCCAAGAACCGCACCCCAAAGACAAGGACGGTTCTAATCTGAAGTTATACAAATCCCCAATACCACCTTGAGAGGAAGGTTGGTTGATTAACACGCGGCAAGACGGCATTTTTTCGGCATACGCATCAATACGTTCGTGTTTGCGTTCATCCGTGTAAAGTACGGAAGTATGTCCGGCTCCACCTTTTAACACTAGTTCATAGGCCATTTCGCTAGCTTGTTCAAAGTTTTTGGCTTTGTACATGGTCAAAATAGGAGATAATTTTTCGCGCGAAAAAGGATCGTTCCAATCTAATTTGGCCCGTTCGCAAAGCAATATTTTAGAATCGCACGGAATCTTAAATCCAGCCAACTGCGCAATTTTGCAAGCAGGTTGTCCAACAATGGCCGGATGCGCTGTACCGCGTTTAGGATCAATGAACGGTAAGTCAATCAATTTCTTCTCATCCGACTTTTTGACTAAATAAGCCCCGCGATAGATAAATTCTTGTTTTACTTTTTCATACACATCTTCTACTACTACCACAGATTGTTCCGAAGCACAAATCATCCCATTATCAAAGGTTTTGGACATTAAAATAGAAGAAACGGCCATTTGAATATCCGCGGTTTCATCTATAACGGCAGAAGTGTTACCCGGGCCAACCCCTAAGGCCGGTTTACCGGAAGAATAAGCAGCTTTGACCATACCGGGGCCACCCGTTGCCAAAATACAAGCAACATCCGGATGATGTAAAAGCATATCAGAAAGTTCCATAGTAGGCGTGTCAATCCAGCCGATAATATCTTTTGGAGCGCCCGCCGCCACCGCAGCATCTAATACAATTTTAGCCGCCGCAATCGTGCTTTTAGTGGCACGCGGATGGGGCGAAAAGATAATAGCATTTCTGGTTTTAAGTGCTAAGAGCGATTTAAAAATAGCAGTAGAAGTTGGGTTGGTGGTAGGAATAATCCCGGCCACAATACCCAAAGGCTCCGCTACAATTTTAGTACCGTTAATGGCATCTTTGCTGATTACGCCGCATGTTTTGGCATCTTTATGTTTGTTGTAGATATATTCGGAAGCAAAATGGTTTTTAATAATTTTATCTTCTAAAACGCCCATTTTGGTATCTTCTACCGCCATGCGGGCCAGCGGGATACGCGCTTTATCTGCCGCAGTCGCAGCTGCTTTAAATATTTTATTCACTTGCTCTTGCGAGAATTTTGAATAAATACGTTGCGCTTCTTTTACACGCGCAATTAAGTCATTGAGTGCATTCACATTATCCACCAAACCCGTGGAGGGAACTGCTTTACTAATTTTTGGCATTGATTCATCTCCTAAATAGTGATTAAATTCTTTATTAAATTTTATAAAATTGAAAAAATAATGTCAATATTTTTTAATTACCGACGATAAATTAAAAAAGTAAAATAAGGTATTTTTTCACGAAATAGAATATAAATATGTAAAATTTACTCCACAAGTTGTATAATCACTCCATTTTCCTGACTATTATATAGCACACAACTTAGGATACTACCTGTCTATTTTTTAAATAGGTATACTAGAATCATGAATTTGTTGTACTATATATAAGATGACAATTACTATTTTAATTTTGCTGGTTCTATTTTTATTAGTAGGGTGGACCGTATGGATTGCCAAAGGACACAAGAGCGATATACGCGTGCTTCCGGCCGACTACCAGCTGCAATCCCAAACGATTTCACTGCACACCACCGATAACGTAGAAATTCAAGGTTGGTTTTTACAAGCAAAACATAGTACGAAAACCATTATTTTAGTGCATGGTTTTGGTATGAATAAAGGCGAAGTTTTAAAGCGTACTTATTTCTTAGCACAATCCTATAATCTACTCTATGTAGACTGTCGCGGAGCCGGGGCCAGCTCCGGCCATACGGGAGCCGGACTCCAAGAAAGTAAAGATATTCAGGCGGCGGTGGAATATATGCGTAAGCAACACCCGGATTTATCTCAAGAAATTGCACTATACGGAATTAGTATGGGTTCGGCGGCTGCCGCTTATTACACCGCCACTTATGGTCACATAAAATGCTTAATATTGGAAGCTTCTTATTATTCCTTTAAAAATGTTGCCAAACGGTGGATGTGGAAGCATGCCAAAGTGCCTTACTTTCCATTAGTAGCCTCCATGATTTCTTGGAAGGAACACCAATTAGGTAAAAAAGTGGAAAGTTTTGCTTTACAACAAACCGCTTCTAAAATTACCTGTCCTGTTCTTATGATACAAGGCGGAAATGACAAATTAGCTCCCGCCGCAAAAGCTCAAAAAACGTACCGTTTATTGGCTGGCCCTAAAGAATTGTGGGTGGTGCCTGAAGCGGGACATTTATCATGCTACAAAGTAGCGGGTACCGCTTACGTAGATAAAATTACACATTTCCTTCAAAAAAATCTCTAAGCACCTAGGGCAAGCTCCTTAATCCCATTTCCCCTTGCATAGCAAGAAGAAAGGTTAAAAAGTCCCCCCTACCACAAACCCAATTTGATGACTGCCGTCTTGTAAATTTTGGGTAAAATTGATCCCAAAAGGAAGCGGGAAACGCCATAATTTATAGGCCACCGTAGCCCCGGCTCCGCTATGCGGACGATAACGGACATTATCCCGAACATATGCCAGTTCATAGAAAGGGGTTACAGATAACAGCCCAACGTCATTACGCAACATATAGAATGCAAACGAAGTACTGATTCCAGCACCACGTTCCCCGCGTAATTGCCGGTCGTAACGGCCTTGCGCACTAAGCAAATCGGTAGAAGTAATTTGATCACTAAAAGAACCTTTAAAAGCATCCGCCAGACTAATTTGTAACATGAGCAAATGCCGGTTTTTTAATTCTAAAAACCAAGTATTTTCTACCGCCAACTTAGAAATTGTATATTCGCTACCGCTCCATTTATCGCCAAAGGAATAGAGCGTTTTTCCAGTATATCCAATACGCATACGCGGTAAATTTTGAAGGCTTTGTTTTTTATCCGTAAGTCCATAACCCGATAAAGCACCCATATTAAGCCCCTGCCGTATATCATCTTGCCACACGAAACCTACGGAAAGCTGGTGGTGGCGGCCGCTATCTAATTGATGATTCTCGTAAGAAATTTCATTATATTCTGGCCGGATAAGTACACTAACCGTCCTGCACAAACGATACGTATACATAAAGGAAGCTTTATGTTGCCGACCTTTTATTTCCCGAATCAACTTGTTGGAGTGCTTTTCTTTGTCATCCGCCGTAGAAAATACGCTAGGTACGTTAAACCAACCGTCTTGATAAAAACGTGGATCTAAATCAAGCTGCGTATACTGCAAAGAAATAGCCTGCTGCGACGTCCGCATTCCTACACTGGCAATCCACCCGTCCTTTCCCCCTCCGCCAAAAAGAAAAGTACTCTCTCCCTGTCTAAACAGGTTGCCAGCGGAAATAGAAACCCCTCCGGCACTTTTAGAACCGCCGGTTATAAAACCTATCGGGAAAACATAAGTACCGTCTTCCCCTGAAATATGGATATCCACCTTTTCGCCGCGCCACGTGGTAGAAAAGTCTAATTTTTTAAATACGCGCCATTTGTGCAGATCATCTTTTGCTTTTTCGTAAATTTTCGGAGAAAATTCATCACCCGGTTGAAGTAAAAATCGGCGCGTAAGCACACGCGGATTCATGCGCGTGGTATCCGCTGTTACTTCTCCAACCGTCGCCGCTTGCAACGAAACAGCCGCCCCTAAGAGGCTCCATAAAATCAGCTTCTTCATGGAGTTATTATAGCTTTTACATACGCAAAACAAAGGCGTAGAATAAGGTTAGTTAGACGTATTTTCTTGCTCTTTTAAGTACGTTTCTAAAATAGCTGCGGCACTTTTTACCTTATCAGCGCAAGCCCGGTGTTGATAGTAGGCAGCAGTTCGTTTTTCTGGGGTGGGTATACTTGGCCCGGGCGGTAAGGCTAAAAGTTCCCGGCAAATAATAGAACCGTTTTCTTCTTTAAACCGGCGGCAAACTTCTTGAATCCGCGCGTAAAAAGCGGCTTTTTGCTCGTGACTGGTAGGGTCTTTGGGTGCGTACTTCAGCGCAAGAGCCATACACATACCGCTCACCGCCCCGCATACTTCGCGTTGCCGACCAAGGCCCCCGCCAAAACAGGCCGAAAGCGTCAGGGCCGTTTGTTCATCTAGCCCATATTCTTTGCAAAACGCGCCAAGTACCGCTTGTGCGCAATTTTGACCTTCCAAAAATAATTTTTTTGCTTGTTCACCTTTGTTCATACTTTTATCATACCAAATCCGGCCCTTACAGTTAAATTTGCTACAATAAATTATGCGTATTAAAATCAATACTCCCGATCAATTTGAACACAAAAACATGTGGATTGTTTTTGGCTTTACCTCTGTTTTGTTAGTGGGAGGAATTATCGTTGCTTTTGTCATGTCCAACGGGCAGCTAGACGTTGCCTGGCACGCATTGAAAGAGTTTCTAAATGAAACAAAACAAGACGGCGACCTACGCGGCTATCTAGGTTTTATTCTTCTTTTGGGTGTTATTTGTATCGGGCCGTTTGCCTCCTTAGCCTCTATTATTCATTATTCCCGAAAAATAAAGGGCCAGGCCCGCTTTACTTTTTTGGATTTTGCCAGGGATCATTTTACGCTGGAAAATGCCGACCCGGCTTTCTCGTTTTCATCTCCGTATGATAAATTATCATTTACGCTCGTCATCAACACCTATATTCGCAGAGGTCCCAAAGGAGCCGCTCACCGCTGCTTGGATGCCATAGCGCTGATTTTTACCACCAAAGACGGACAAACACATATCATTAAACACGTCGGCAAGCTTGATTTCATCCAAAAAATGTTGGACGTTGCTCCACGTTTTAGCTCGTTTTCCTACGAAGTTCGCGCGCTTTACGAATCGTTGGACGCAGACGAAAAAGACCTCGTGCAATACATTAAAGACCAAATCCGCAATTACCGTTCTTACGGCAAAATGCTACGCTTTAGCGACCGTCAACGCAAACAAGTACGCTGGGTAGGATATATGCTCATTGGCGCGGCTGTTGGGCTATTATTTCTTACCTACGAAATGATTTGCGAACTAACAAAAAATGCTTTTAAGCCAGATTGGCTCGCACTTGTTTGGCTGGGGTTTATTTTTGTTCCGTTCGGTGTTCTCGTTGGACTGGGTACGCGTATGTGCTATTTAGTGCATCAAGATGCCAAACTTGCCAAAGAACTTATCAACGCTCCCCGCAAATAACCCCAAAAACCGCTTTTCATTCCCTAAATCGTTTTCTATAATATAAGAAAGATACGTTTCATACGGAGGAAGAAACCGCTTATGGATATTACCACTATCAATAAACAAGTTCAAGAAGAAAGTTTGTTTTTGCAGGATTTAAAACGGGAAATCGGGAAAGTTATTGTCGGGCAAGACGCGCTCGTTGAAAAAATGTTGGTTGCACTGCTTGCCGACGGACATATTCTAATTGAAGGCGTCCCGGGACTCGCTAAAACGTTAGCCGTCAAAACATTAGCCCAGGCTATTCATGCCCAATTTCAACGGATTCAGTTTACCCCGGATTTACTTCCCGCCGATATTACCGGTACGCTGATTTTTAACCCAAAAGACGGTATGTTTTATCCAAAACGCGGCCCCGTATTTGCGAACTTTGTGCTAGCTGATGAAATCAACCGTTCCCCTGCCAAGGTGCAAAGCGCACTCTTAGAAGCCATGCAGGAACGTCAGGTTACTATTGGGGAGCAGACCTACAAACTACCGGAACCGTTTATGGTAATGGCCACGCAAAACCCGGTAGAACAGGAAGGGACTTATCCACTGCCGGAAGCTCAAGTAGACCGCTTTATGCTTAAGGTACTTGTCACTTATCCAACCAAAGAAGAAGAAAAACTCATTTTAGAGCGCATGGCCTCACACCAAAAAATTGAATTAAATACGCAAGTTACCCCGGAAATGATTTTAAAAGCCCGCACCGTAACGGATGCAATTTACGTAGATGAAAAAATTAAGAATTATATTGTAGATTTAGTATTTGCTACGCGTGACCCCAAGGCCGCCGGGCTAGAAAAGCTGGCCTCTTTTATTGAATATGGGGCCAGTCCGCGCGCGACTATCTTCCTCACTCAGGCCGCCAAAGCTTATGCGTTTTTAAATGGTCGCGGTTATGTAACGCCTGAAGATATTAAAACAATTGGATTAGATGTATTGCGCCACCGTGTATTACTTTCCTACGAAGCGGAAGCGGAAAATATTTCTGCGGACCAAATTGTCAAACAAATTTTTGACGCGGTAGACGTGCCTTAATACAAACAGGAGTCCAGTGCGTGAATACGGCAGAAATCCTAAAAAAAGTACGCCAAATTGAAATACAAACCGGCAAACTGGTTACAGAAACTTTTGCCGGAGAGTATTTAAGTGCGTTTAAAGGACAAGGAATTGAATTTGCCGAAGTACGCGAGTACACACCGGGAGATGACGTCCGTTCTATTGACTGGAATGTAACAGCGCGCAGTGCTACCCCTTATATCAAAAAATATAACGAAGAACGCGAACTTACGTTGATGATTGCGTGTGATGTATCCGGCTCCGAAAAATTTGGCTCTAAAGGAAAACTTAAACAAGAAGCGGCCGCCGAGCTAACTGCTCTATTTGCGTTAAGCGCGCTGACCAATAGTGATAAAGTGGGGTTGCTTCTTTTCTCTGATCAAGTAGAATTATTTGTACCGCCGCGCAAAGGTAAAAAGCATATTTTACGTTTGATTCGTGAGGTCGTAGCCTTTGAACCAAAACACACCGGAACACGTATTGACCTGGCATTGGAAACGCTTAACAAAGTAATTAAAAGACAAGGAATTTTAATTGTCATTTCCGATTTTTTAGCCCCTGTTTCTCAATTTGCCACACCGTTTAAATTGGCTGCCAAAAAATTTGATTTAATTCCGGTTATTTTACAAGACAAATTGGAACAAGCCATGCCCAAATTAGGGGCTTGCCTTGACGTAACGGATCCGGAAACGGGGCAGGTAGATTTACTAAGTCTTTCAAATGAAACGCTAAATATTCGTTTAGCAGACTTTCAACAAGCCAGGCAACGGCAATTACAAAACTTATTTAATCCCCACAAAGTGGCCCCCATTACAGTGGATACCGCCCAAAATACAGCAGACCCTGTTATCGCCTTTTTTAAGCAACGGGCTAAAAAAATGCGGAGATGATATGCGAAAATTATTATTCTTTTTAGGCGCTCTCTTATTAACAGCTACTCTGTACGCACAAGAGGAGCTTCATATTAAGTCGGTACATGCGCCCAAAACCGTTTCTTTTGCCCAACCGTTTACACTGCGCTATCAACTGGATTATCCCTCCGGATATCAAGTAACCGTGGACGAAAAGTCCATCCCTTCGGCTTTTGCACTAGACCACGTTGTAGATACAAAAGATCCCCAAGAAAACCAAGTTTACGAACTGACGCTCTTTCCTTTTGCTTTAGGAAAATCTACTTTTACGGTTTCTTTCCAGTTGCAACAAAATCATAAAACAGTATCTACGCAAGAAACCGCCCCCTTATATATAGAAATAACACCCGTCAAAATATTCCAGGATAAAAAATTACGTGAAATCCGTGCGCCATTTGCCGTGCATAACTGGCTCATGTGGCTACTGGTGTTACTGACGGCAATACTTTTGATTTGTACGCTTTACTGGTGGAAAAAACACATACAAAAAACAGATGTACTACTGCTTAGCCAAGTGGAAGACAAGCGCCCCAGCCATGTGATTGCACTTACTAAAATAGATGCCCTTCTACAAAGCGGTTTATGGGAAAACCGCCAATATAAGGTTTTTTACATTACTTTGGTAGAAATTCTGCGTGAATATTTGCAACGCCGGTTTGGGTTAGACGTATCGGCTGAAACGTCGGCAGAATTACTTTCACATATAAAAACATCACAAGAGTTATCCCCCTTTATGGCTCCGCTACGGGAACTTTTAACAGCCAGCGACCTTATTAAATTTGCTAAAGCAATCCCCAACGAAGCTCAGCGTAACGGACATATCTTAATTTTACGTACCTTTGTAAAACAAACTATTCCGCACGAAACGGACGCTAGCAAGGAGCCTAAATGACCTTATTTTTTATTATCAGTGTTGGTTTTTTATTAGGTGTATTGGCCGCTTCTTTGCTGGCTAAAAAAATAAATACACTTTGGAAAATCATGTTGGCGGTAGCCGGGTGTTTTACACTTGTGGGATTATGCGCCCTATTATTTAACCATTTTACGGCAGGGAAAATTGGATTTCTTAATCCGTGGGTATTCGGGCTCATGATTTTTCCCTTTGGAGCTTTTATTGGGCATGCCCTCTTACGCGGATATTTTACCCGCACGGTTCCGTTTTCACTCACACACTTAAACATAGAGCAAGATTCTTTGCGCATTTTGCTCACGCGGTGGTTGCCTATTACCCTTTACACAGGGGCTTTATTCCTTATGGTGATTGCATTAGCCCGGCCGGTAAAAATAGACCGCACCACGCTCCCACCGACTGAAGGAATTGATATTATTTTACTCATGGACACCTCCGGCTCCATGCAAAAAGAGGATTTCTATCCCAACCGGTTTGTCGCTTCTCAACAAACGGCTAAACGCTTCGTTTCTAAACGTCTAACGGACCGAATCGGGATTGTTGTTTTTGCCGCCAAAGCCCTGTTGCAAGCCCCTTTAACGCTAGATCATGACGCGCTGCAAGAATATCTTTCGGCTATGTATTTGGGAATTGTGGACCCGCAGGCTACTGCTATTGGAGATGCGCTGGGAGTGGCCGCTAATCATTTAAAAGATAGCAAAGCCAAAAGCAAAGTAATCATTTTACTTACAGACGGAGATTCCAACGCCGGGACCATTGAACCCTTGCTTGCGGCCAAAGCAGCGGCTGCGTTGGGAATCCGCGTCTATACCGTTGGGGTAGCGCGTTCTCCGGATCAAAAACCCTACTCTAACCAGGAAGATGAAATTAACGAAGGCCTTCTGTTGGAAATTGCGCAACGAACCGGAGGTAAATTTTATCGGGCCAATAATGAAGATGAATTGGATAAAATTTACAATACAATTGACGAGCTGGAAAAAACAGAATTTGCCCCCAGCTCTACCATTAGCCGTACGGACGCTTACCAACTCTTCTTATGGTTTGCACTGGGGATTGTATTGTTAGGACTTGTATTTGAAAAAATCTTTTTAATTAGGGTACCTTAACATGAAATTATTTGCACAACCTGTACTTTTGGCGGCAGCTATTCCGGCTTTACTAACCGGACTACTTGTGTTATGGGCAGGAGCAGCTTTAAAAAGGCACATTTTATCCGCGCTTTTTTCAAGTACCGTTTATCAAAAACTAACGAGTTCTTTAGTGCCAATCAGTCCGTTAAGAAATTGTTGTTTATTAGCTAGCATTTTATTTCTTTTTATTGCCCTGGCCGGCCCTCAATGGGGTACAGAAATCGTGGAAGCACATGGGGCTTTTGCACAAACCGTTATCGCCGTAGATGTTTCTGCTTCCATGCGTGCACGCGACCTTAAACCGAACCGCTTGGGAAATGCCAAAAATATGCTCCGCATGCTAATTAGCAATTTAAAAGAAGAACGATTAGGCCTCATTGCGTTTACCTCGGAAGCATACATTCAGTGTCCCATCACAACGGATCAGGATGCTTTAAATTATTTTATCACCGCCTTGCAGCCCGATATGTTGCCGGTTCCCGGTACTTCATTGGCGGCGCCAATAACACTGGCCGCGCGCCTTTTAGCCAAATATCCCGGGAAGAAAGCAGTTATCTTGCTTACTGACGGGGAAGACCATGCGCCCAAAGAATTGGAAGAAGCCAAAACAACCGCCCTTAAAAATAATATCCGCGTTATCGCAATAGGAATTGGCACTAAAGAAGGCTCGTTATTACCGGACAAAATAGACCCGTCCGGCCGGATTTTGGAATATAAGAAAGACAAAAAAGGAAATCCTGTTGTTTCTAAACTAGACGAAAAATCACTTTTGGAATTAGCACAAGCAACAGGCGGAATTTATATTCC
>CACZKQ010000015.1 GCA_902781765.1 uncultured Elusimicrobium sp.
TTAATATAAAAAAGGGAACAAGTTTCCTCGTTCCCTTTTTTACTTATTGGTTTATTTGATTATTTACTTAATCTACTAATTCTTCCCTGGGCCTTACTGGCATATTTGTCAGTTGGGTATTTTAATACCAATTTTTTGTAAGTGGATAAGGCCTGCGTGTTTTTTCCTTGTTTCTCGTAGGATTTTGCCAAATCATACATCAGTTCTGCCCCTTTAGAGTTGTTCGGGAATGCGAACAAGGCCTTTTCCAATGCTTGCGTATAGCGTGCTTGGTCTTTCAAGCGTTTAGTAGCAACGCGGGCGGCTTTTTCGTAAGCGGTTGATGATTGGCTGGGATTAGCGGTAAATAATCCGCCGGTTTTAATAAGTAAATCATAAGCGCCTTGGAAATCTTGATTTTTTTCCAGTACGTCGGCTTTCCCGGTATAGGCTTCAAAAGCGGCGGGTGTTGTGCCTAAAAGCTCAATGGCTTTGTCATAATTGATGAGCGCACTTTCGTATTGTTTATTATTCTCGTCCAAAATAGCCATGTGTTTGTAAACGGTTCCAATTTCAGAGGAATCCGGAAATTCATTAAGCACACGCGTATACATTTCGGTAGCGGCGGCCGTATCTTTTAGATTATCGGCATAAATATCACCAATCAATCGCAAACTGGCCGCTTTGTATGGGGTATTTGGATATAACTGGGATGCTTTTCGGTACTGGGCGATAGCCGCTAAATAATTGCCGTTTAGCCGGTGTAAATCGCCATACCATAATTCTATCTCGTTATTTTGTTCTTCTGTGGGATACTGCACAAAGAAATTTTCAAAAGCTAGTTGGGCCGGCCCATAAAACGACTTGCCGGCTAATTTGGAGAGTTGATATAAAGCTTCGGCTTGACGTTGGGGTACAGTTTCCGCTTGTGAAGAAAGGACCGCGGAAAAGAGTTGTAATGCTTGATTGCGGTAGGCTGAATCTAGCCCTTGTTGGACCGCTTCTGTTAGCAGTGGTTGTAAGACATTTAAAGAAACGGCCGGAAATTGATGACGCAATTTAAAAAGCGTTACAATGGCTGCGCCCGGTTCTTGGGCGCGTAAATAAAGGCGCGTCTGCATCAAAAGGGCATCTTGCACTTCAGGATTAGTTGGATACTGGCGTAACCAAGTTTCTAATCCATTGGCTAGTGTGCTTGCGTAAGCACGGTGTTCGCGCGAATTTTCCACCGGGAAATGACTAAGTTCTTTTTTGTAAAAATCAAGCCCGGCTTGAGCCGTGGTGGCAACAGCCCACGAAGCAGTCAACATAAAAACAGTAAGTAGTAAAGTATATTTTTTCATAGATTTACCGATAGTTTGTAAATTGAAGTTCTACACCGTAGTCGCCATTACGTAAAACGGCCATAGTGTTTTGAAGTTCGTCTTTTGATTTGGACGATACGCGCAATTGGTCCCCTTGGATAGAGGCCGATACCTTGAGTTTAGCATCTTTAATTGCTTTTGAAATTTGTTTTGCTTTGTCGGCGGGAATTCCTTGTTGGATTTTAATGGTTTGTTTAGCTGTTCCGCCCAGAGCGGCTTCAATTTTTTGAAGTTGCATGTTTTTTAACGGAATACCCCGTTTGGCAATACGGGTAAAAATAATATCGCGCAAGGTATTTACTTTATATTCATCGCTGGAAGCAAGTTTTAACTCATTATCTTTTTGATTTAGTTCAATAGATGAGTTCGTTCCTTTAAAGTCGTAACGGTTGGTAATTTCTTTATTTGCTGCGCTGACGGCTTCGGCAATAATATTTAAGTCCACCTTGGAAACTACGTCAAAACTATAATCTGCCATTGTTAACCTCCTAGCCGGAAACCCGGTTTGATTTCCTATATTATAGCTTTTTTTGTACAATGGTTTTAACGGCGGTATTTGCCGCTGAATTTACGGAGGTTTGGCTGATTGTGCTGCCGGAGCTTTAAAAACTTCGGAATCAAGTATATGAACATTAAAATTCGCTTAACAGTAATGAATTTCCTCCAGTTTGCGGTGTGGGGTGCCTATTTAACTTCAATGGGCATTTTCCTGGCCGGGGCTGGATTTGCAGGTAATATCGGTTGGTTTTATGCGACACAAGGCTTTGTGTCTCTTTTTATGCCAGCGGTGATCGGGATTGTGGCGGACCGTTGGATTCCGGCCCAAAAGATGTTGGGCTTATGTCATTTAATCGCAGCGGCTTGTATTGGTGGGGCGGCTTATGTTGGTTCCCAAGCAACTATCAATTTTGCCAGTCTGTTTACTTTATATACACTAAGCGTGGCTTTTTACATGCCTACGCTTGCGCTTTCCAACTCGGTAGCGTATACGGCACTTCGCCAACAAGGGTTAGATACTGTTAAAGTATTTCCGCCGATTCGCGTTTTCGGAACAGTGGGTTTTATTTGTGCCATGTGGACGACCAATTTCGCCGGATTCCAAGGCAGCTACACCCAATGGTATTTCTCGGCGGTATT
The DNA here is from genome assembly GCA_902781765.1 of uncultured Elusimicrobium sp. GTDB lineage: Bacteria > Elusimicrobiota > Elusimicrobia > Elusimicrobiales > Elusimicrobiaceae > Avelusimicrobium. The sequence goes on from CACZKQ010000015.1 coordinate 2,481, forward strand.
GGGGATTATCTTAGGTTTCTATTGTTTCACGTTACCGGCTTGTCCTACTTGTGCCGAAAAAGCAAAAAGTTTGTCCGAAGCGCTTGGTTTAAAAGCATTTGCGCTGTTTAAAGAAAAGAAAATGGCAATTTTCTTCTTCTTTTCTATGCTACTGGGTATGTCGCTTCAAATCACAAACGGTTTTGCCGGACCTTTTATTACCGGGTTTAATGCCTTGGAAGGATATACCGGCTCATGGGGAGCCAATAATGCTACGGCCTTGGTTTCCTTATCGCAAATTTCCGAAACGCTTTGTATTTTGCTTATTCCGTTTTTCTTAAAACGGTTTGGTATTAAGAAAGTAATGTTGATTAGTATGTTTGCTTGGGTGCTTCGTTTTGGATTTTTGGGCGTAGGGAATCCAACTACGTTTTTGGGAGTGGTGTTGTTGGTCGCTTCTATGATTGTGTATGGGGTGGCTTTTGATTTCTTTAATGTATCCGGTTCATTGTATGTGGATCAGGAAACGGACCCGGCTATCCGTTCCAGTGCGCAGGGAGTGTTTATGCTGATGACCAACGGCTTTGGGGCCGCAATTGGTTCGTTAGCGGCACAGAAAGTGATTAACACGCTCGTTAACTCGCATATGAATCCGGCGGATATGATTAACGGAGTATATCCGGCGGCCATTTCCCAACAAATTATGCACGGTTGGAGTGAATCGTGGTTTATCTTTGCCGGGTTTTCGCTCGTGGTAGCTATTTTATTTGCGATTTGTTTTAAATATAAACATACTCCGCAAAACTAGTAGTTTATTGAAATGGATTAAAAATTCCGGCAACTGTTTGGTTGCCGGAATTTTTTACTACAACGGTTTTTAACAAAGGCACATAAAAACTCCCGGGCTTTAAGTCCGGGAGTTCTCAGTTTTGCGAAAAACTTATTTGGCAGCTGCTTTGTTAGCGGCTTTAGCCAAGCGCGATTTCTTGCGAGCGGCGGTTTTCCAGTGAATTACTTTCTTTTTCGCAGCTTTATCAATGCAAGATTCCGCTTTTTTCAAGTCTTCTTTAAGCGTGGAAGCTTTCGCTTTGGCGGAAGCGTTCACGGCTTTGGTGGCCAAGCGGATTTTTTTCGTTAGGCCTTTATTGGCGCTTGTGCGTTTTTCGGCTTGGCGTTGCGCTTTGATGGCGCTAGTGTGTCTACCTGTTTTTAATTTTGCCATTTACTAATTCCTCTATATATAGAAAATCGGGTTATTATTATTTTATCTTATTGTGCGGGAGCGGTCAACCATTTTTTAAGCGGGTGTGAAATGCTACAATAATTTTATGGACCCGCGAATTGACATTTTACCTAAACAACCCGGCGTGTATATCATGCGCGACCGCGCGGGCGTGATTATCTACATCGGCAAGGCCAAAAATCTCTCCGACCGCGTCAAGCAGTATTTCCAAGAATCTAACTTGTATTCGCGCGGGTGGAAACTTCCTTCGCTGTTGCCGCTGATTGCCAAAATCGATTACGTTACCTGCGCCAGCGAACGCGACGCGCTTGTGCTAGAAGAAAAACTCATTAAAGAGTACCAACCGTTTTTTAATTCCATGGGCAAAGACGGCAAGAGTTATCCGTATTTAAAATTAACCATGGGCGAAGATTACCCGCGTTTATTTATCACGCGCCGCGTAGTGAAAGGAAAAGATTTGTACTTCGGGCCGTACCCTAAATCGCACATTGTCAAAAGTTTAATGCGTTTTTTGTGGAAAAGTAAATACGCACCGTTGCGGCCCTGCAAGTGGAGTTTTTCGCGCCAAAAGCCGCTTGCTCCTTTAAAAATTAACACGTGCATCTATTATCACACGGGCCAATGTCCGGCTCCGTGCGCGGGGAAAATTTCGTACGAAGATTACCGCCAAAATGCCCAGCGTATGGCCGATTTTTTAGACGGGAATTTTGAATTAGTGGCCGGGCAAATTACTTCGCTTATGCAGGCGTGTTCCGCCAACATGGAATACGAACAAGCCGCCGTATACCGCAATTTTTTACACGCCATGGAACACATGAAAGAGCGCGTGCTGGTGGGGAAATTTAAAGACGAAAAAATTACCACCGCCATGCAAAATACCGACAAATTAAAACGGTTGGCGGAAGTAATCGGACTAAAAAAATTGCCGGCGCATATTGAAGCGTTTGATAACTCGCACTTGTTCGGGCGCGAGGCGGTGGGCTGCATGGTGTGCTACATCAACGGCGAGAAAAACCACGAGCATTACCGCCGTTTTAAAATCCGTTCCAAACTGCCGGAGAAGGGGGGGAGCGATTTTACCATGATGCAAGAAAGCGTTTACCGCCGCTTGCGCCAAATCAAGCGCGACCCGGCGCAAATGCCCGATTTAATTTTACTGGACGGCGGGAAAAGCCAAATTACCGCCGCGCTAAACGCTTTTGACCGCGCAGGAATGTTTATCCCGTTTATTGCGCTTGCCGAAACGCACGAGGGGATTTATCTGCCAGGTGCGGCCGAAAGTATCAAACTTTCTATCGGCGACCCGGCACTAAACTTGCTCATGGAAATACGCGACGAGGTGCACCGATTTGCGATTACGTATCATCGCAAGTTACGCGATAAAGCAGTGCTTGAGAAATAACGGCGGGTGTGAACTTTTGTAAGCAGACACAGGGTTGCAACAGAAATGTTGCAGCCCTGTGTCCTGTTTCTGCGATACAATTTTCTAAAATCTGCCAATTTGCGCGTGACTTGGGCTTGACGTAGCTACTGCTACGCCTATACGCCCAACTTGCCCGCGCAACTTGGAGCGATTTTAAAAAATCATCTTCTCTTACGCAGAAGTCGTTTGTAACGAAACAACGGCCGCAAAATTTTGTCAAAAAAGCCGGAATGTGTAAACACTCCGGCTTTTCGGTTTACTGAAAAATTTATTTCTCGTTTTTCTTAAATAATTCGCGTAAAAATTCTTCCACAAGCGGCTTAGAGCCTAATCCAACCCCAATTGCAAAGGCTAAACCAAGTGAAGCAAGTACAATAATTACGACGTTATTCACTAGATAATTGGCAAAACCTAAATTTTCTACCGCCACTAGCGAACAGAAGAAAATAATAAATGCATTTACCAACCGGGAAATGAAAAATCCGCCTTTTAAATTGTTGGCTTTGGCTGAATTTTCAATGATATTGCTGACCAATTTTCCCAGTAATAGTCCGGCAAATAAAATCAGTAGCGATACAAAAGCCGTTGGAATAAATGCCAAAAACCGAGTAAATAAGTTGCGCACCACCACTAAATGCAGTACATCAGCCGCTAGTACAATGGAATAGAAAATAACCGACCACGCCAGCACAAAAGCAATAATATAGGTGGGGGATTTACCAAGCCCAAACCGCACGCATAATTCATTGATTCCAAGCTTAGAGGTTTTATCATCAAAACTGATTTTTCCTAAGAATTTCTTTGTAAAAGAACCAACCCACCGGGAAATATAAAGACCCAAAACTAAAATTAACGTTGCAATCAGTAGCGAAGTAAGCACTTTTAGACTGCTTTGCCCAAGGTTAAGTAAATGGGCTGTAATTTGTTGAGAAAAAGCTTCCAGATTCATTTTTATGCCTCCTTTTTTAAATTGTAGCATTTATTGGTAAAATAGAAATATACTTATGAACAACGAAACGCAAATCCAATACCTAAAAGGCATCGGCCCGGCTAAAGCCAAACTCTTTGAGCGGCTTGAAATTGCGACGGTGGAAGATTTATTACACTACTATCCGCGCACGTATCAGGACCGCCGTTTGAATGCGCCGCCTAATGAATATAACAGTGATAGTTTAGTCGTGTTCAAAGGGCGCGTACTGCGTACGCAATTAGTTCCGGCGCGCAGTGTGCTGATTTTTAAAGCGTTTTTAGAAAACGAACGCGGCGAGCAAATTGAGTGTACTTGGTTTAAAAAACGGACCTATCAGGCGTTTCGCTTTGACCCATTTAGTGCCTTAAAAAAAGATTTCTACATAAATAATGAAGTGTGGGTAATCGGACGGCGCGAAAACAAAAATAATTTTTTCGGAAACAAAATTACGGTAGAGGAACAGTACCCGGCCGCCGACGTATTAACCCAGCTTCACGCCGGGCGGCTTACACCGATTTACGGGCTGACCGAAGGGTTGACCAACAAGCAATTCCGCCTTTTTGTGCACGAAGCGTTGCAAACGGATTCGCTTCAACGCGAGCCGGAAATTTTGCCGCCGGCCCTGCTTTCCAAACGTAAGTTGTTAAGCGCGCCGCAAGCATTAAAAGCCATTCATTTCCCCAATTCGCAAGCCGAGCTGGAAAGCGCGCGCCGGCGTTTAGCGTACGAGGAATTTTTGCTCCTTGCTACGGCGTGGGGTATCAAACGCACGCAAACAAAAATTTTAGCCAAAGACTATCACTATGAAATCAAAAAAAATCTGCTTACCCCATTTCGCGAAAATTTAGGTTTTGCGTTTACGGGCAGCCAGCGTAAAGTGATTAACGAAATTTTTGCCGATTTGTGTTCCGTGCGCCCCATGAACCGTTTGTTGCAAGGCGATGTGGGTTCCGGAAAAACGGTGGTGGCGCTTTGCGCTATGCTTTTAGCGGTGGAAAACGGCTATCAGGCCGCGCTGATGGCGCCGACGGAAATTTTAGCCGAGCAGCATTTTTTGACGTTTAAGCGCATGCTAAAAGACTTGCCGGTGCAGGTGGCTGTGCTGACGTCTAGCACCAAAGCCGCCGCCAAAAAGAAAATTTTAAAAGAACTTTCCGAAGGGAAAATACATATTTTGGTAGGTACGCACTCCGTCATTCAAGATGATGTAAAATTTCACGACTTGCGCTTGGCTATCATTGACGAGCAGCACCGCTTTGGTGTCAAACAGCGAAGTAAATTAAAAGAAAAAACAGCCAAACTTGATTTGCTGACTATGACGGCTACGCCGATTCCGCGCACGCTCGCGCTTGCGTTTTACGGCGATTTGGATGTGTCCACCATTAGCGAACTTCCGCCGGGCCGCCAACCGATTAAAACCGAAACGGCTACTTCTAAATTAGCGTATGATTTTGTGCGCCAAGAGGTAAAAAAAGGGCGGCAAGCCTATATCGTTTTTCCGCTGATTGAGGAAAGCGAAAAAATTTCCGCCAAAGCGGTAACGGAAGAATTTGAAAAATTAAAAAAAGTGTTTCCCGATTTTCGGTTGGCTATGCTCCACGGCCAGATGAGCCAGACCGAAAAGGAAAGTGTCATGGCGGATTTTGCCGCGCACAAGACCGATATTTTGGTAGCAACACCTGTCATAGAAGTTGGCATTGATGTTCCTAATGCGACGGTCATGGTGATTGAAAATGCAGAGCGGTTTGGGCTGGCGAGTTTACATCAGTTGCGCGGGCGTGTGGGCCGCGGCGCGCACGAGAGTTTTTGTGTGTTGGTGCCGGAACACGCGGGGAGCGTGGCCAAAGAGCGTGTGGATATTATTTGCGCTACGCGCGACGGTTTTAAAATCGGCGAACGCGATATGCAGCTTAGAGGGCCGGGGGAAATTTTGGGAACGCGGCAATCGGGCGAGCTTGAATTTAAGGCGGGCGATATTTTTAAGGACCGCAGTATTTTGTATGAGGCCATTGAGGATAGAGACGAACTATTAAACACGGACCCGGGACTGACAAAACCGGAACACGCATTATTCCGGCGGAAACTGCGTGAACTCTATCAGCAGAACTGGCACTTAATTGATTTGTCGTAATAATTCTAAAATTATTCGGAAACCTATAAACAAGTCATTCTGAACTTGATTCAGAATCTCTCCTTTTTTAAAACAACGAGATGCTGAAATAAATTCAGCATGACCCCTTTTTTATATAGGCACTTAATTGTCCCCTCGCTCGTCACTCCACATACCGACTTTGCGGGATGACGGGCGGGGAAAAAATACTACGCAAGAATTATAGTAATCCTGTCGTTAAGGCATACGATACAAACGTATTTCCGCAGAGGAGAAAGAGGTTGTGGGTGTAGCTTTAAAAATTTTCTCGCAATAATCCCCGGGAGATTCCTTAAAAGCTAACGAAGAGTTAATCATTCCAATTCTTTCAAAACATAATAATTTATCTAGCATAGCACTATCAACGGTTCCTGTATTTGAAGGATGTTGGAATACGTACATAAAACCAGCTCCATGGTATTTCCCCGTAATACGGCCAAGGTAAATTGTAATGAATCTGTTGTTTTCATTATCTATTTCAAGTACCCAATTCCCATTATTTCGCCAATCTTTGTGCCATGTATGATTAAATATTTTTTCATGTTTCCAGGGTAATTCTACAGATAATTCGTCAAAATTTAACGCATATTGCTCGTTTTCTAAAAAATAAGTTTTTTGAGCTGCATATATCGAAGATAACACGCTTAATGCTTGCGTAGCGCGGCTTTTTTCTACTGCTTTGTTGTATTGCGGCAGGGCTATCGCCGCCAAAATACCAATAATGAGGACGACAACAAGAAGTTCTACCAAGGTAAAGCCTTTATTATTTAATAAGGTCATTCCAAACTTGATTTGGAATCTCTCCGCTTTCAAACGACGAGATGCTTCAGTCAGTTCTGCATGACCTGTTTTTTGTATTTCTCTTTCCATAATCTGTTCCTTTTTAGCCTCGGGCCCAAAGTAAGACATAAAAAAGCGGCGTATTACTTGGGCGCTTCGAGTGACCCGCATAACCGCCGCTCGCCCACCCCAAAGGGGCGGGTAAGAGCAGACGATTAGTTGAAGGACTCGAAGCAACCTAACTTTCGTTAGGCCACGCGCGAGCCAAACCCGCGCTTCCATCAAATAATCTTCAAATTGTTAGTTAAAGTTTACTAAAAAATTTCTCCTAATTTACTTCTTTTCCTCCAGCCGCGGGAAAAGCGGCGGATATTTTTCAATCTTTCCGGCATGCAACCGCTTTTGCATTTCCGTTGCTACCGTCGGCATAAACGGCTCAAGCCACAGGGCCACGTTGCGCAAACACGCCACAAGCTCCAGCAAAATCTGTTTTGCTTTTTCCGGGTCCGTCTTGGCAAGCTCCCATGGTTTGGTGTCGTTGACAAGTTTATTTAGCTCGCTTGCATAGCCGTAAATGTTTTCAAGCACTTTATCAAACGCTAGTTCGTCATACGCTTTATCAATCGCGGCGGCCACATCAGCCGATTTTTTAAGCAAGGGATAATCGCCCTCAATTTTTTGTGGCAGTTCGCCGATATTTTTTGCCGCCATATTGAGCGTGCGCGATAAAAGATTTCCAATGTTATTGGCCAAATCGGAATTGTAGCGGTTTTTGAAACTTTCCATAGAAAAGTCGCCGTCCTGCCCAAAGGGTACTTCGCGGAATAAAAACGCGCGTACCGGGTCCACACCGTACTTGGCGGCTACTTCGGCCGGGTCCACAATGTTCCCGCGCGACTTGGACATCTTTTCACCTTCTACCGTCCACCAACCGTGCGCAAACACTTTTTTAGGTAATGGCAAATTTAAGGCCATCAGCACGGCAGGCCAGATTACTGTGTGAAAGCGGAAAATTTCTTTGCCTACCATGTGTAAATCAGCCGGCCATAAGTCCTCAAATTTTTCCGCTCGGATTTGCTTAAGTTGTGCTTCGTGTTCGGCTTTATCATCACATAAAAGCGTGCCGACTCCGGCGGCGGAAATATAGTTAATGAGTGCATCAAACCATACGTAAATAGTGTGTTTGGGGTTAGACGGCACCGGAATTCCCCACGCTACTTTGGTGCGCGTAACGGACAAATCTTGCAAACCGCTTTTGACGAAATTGATGATTTCGTTGGCGCGGTATTTGGGGCTTAAAAAGTCCGGGTTTTCCTCATAGAATTTTAGGAGCGGTTTTTCATAGCGTGAGAGTTTGAAGAAATAAGTTTCCTCGTTTACTTGCGTTAGCGGTTTTTTGTGTACCGGGCATAAACCGCCTTCTAAAATTTCGCTGTCGTTATAGTATTGCTCGCAAGATAAACAGTATTTACCCGAATAAGAACCCAAATAAATATCACCGCTTTTTAGGAGTTTTTCAAAAATGGCTTGCACCACATGTTCGTGCTTGGCGTCGGTGGTGCGGATAAAATCGTCATAGGAAATATTGAGCGTTTTCCACATTTCCTTGTATTTGGCGGATACTTCGTCCGTCCATGCTTTGGGCGAAACACCTTTGGCGGCTGCTGATTTTTCAATGTTGGCTCCGTGTTCGTCCGTGCCGGTTAAAAACCGTACGTCAAAACCCTGTTGGCGTTTATAGCGTGCCAAAATATCTAGCGCAATCGTCGTATACGCATGACCGATATGCGGCACGGAATTGACGTAATAAATAGGGGTGGTGATATAGAATTTTTTGCTCATAGTATTCTCCTAAAAAACAGGCACATTTAAGCCGTCTAAACTCATTAGTGCGGTTTCCACGATAAGAGCCGGGGAAACGTTGCGTGTTAAACTGCGTTTATAATTTTCAAATCGTTCCAATGTTTTTTGATACAGTTGCCGGGTATTTTCGTCCGGTGCTTGGCACCACGCATTGTGCAACGCGCGAAACAGTACATCTAAAACGGCCGTAGCTTCCTGGCGCGCCGTAACGAGCGTGCGCGACAATTCCGCCGCCACCGCCGCTGGGCCTGCCGCATCCGCCCCGCCCGGACCAAAAGTGGCCGCCGATAAAAGCGTTAAAGCTTGGTCCGCTTTTAACGCGCCGGATACGGAACCGCCGCTGTATTTTGCACACAAATCGGGATATTGGATTTCGGCCCCGCTTTGCGTTAAAATTTGGGTAATTTGCTCGTCTTTTAACGGCGAAAAACCAAGCGGCTGACAGCGTGATAAAATGGTTTTAAGCATGGCAGTACGTTTGCTGGTAATCAAAATCCAAACTGTTTTTTGCGGAGGTTCTTCAATAAATTTAAGTAACGCATTGGCGGCCGAGGCTTGCATGGTTTGTGCTTGGTCAATAATCAGCACCTTCCACCCGTTGCCGACGGCTTTTTGCTGGGATTTGGCAGTAACGTCGCGAATGGTATCTACGTTAATGTGCTGTTGTTTGGCGATTTCTTTTTCCAGTTCCTCTTGATAGCCTTTGCTGGAAAAATCTTTCTTCACTTCCAGCCGCGCTTGATAGATAAAATCGGCAAATGTTACGTCCGGGTGCGTTCCCTGGCTAATGGCCTTGCAAGAAGCGCACACGCCGCAAGCGTCCCCGGTTTGGCGGGCAAGCGGGTCTTGGCAGTTTAACGCTTTAGCAAACTCCAAAGCTGTTTTAGCTTTACCAACACCGTCTGGGCCATAAAACAACAGCGCGCCCGGAACTTTTTGTGTTCGGACTAATTTTTTTAAATAATCGTGAGCTTTCTCTTGCCCTAAAATAGTGTCAAACGGCATATTTAAATAATATGGTGTTCGCTAATTAGCTTGCGTACTTCTGCTTGAACGGCCTGAATGTTTTTATCTGCATCAATTAAATAAGCATTAGGTGTGCTGGCTAACATTTCCAAGTACCCGGTCCGCATTTTTTGACGGAAAGCGCGGTCCTCTTGTTCTAAACGGTCGTCAAACAGATATTCGCCGCGCTCCACAAAATATTTGTCGGACATTAAAAATACAAGCGTCAAGTCCGGCACGGTGTTAAGCGTAGCGATTTGATTAAGCGTATCAATAATTTTTAAATCAATGCCGCGTCCGTAGCCCTGATAGGCGCACGTGGACATGGTGTAGCGTTCGCAGATGACGATTTTGCCTTCTTCTAAGGCTGGGATAATTTTCTCTTGTGTGTGTTGTGCGCGGGAAGCTTCGTACAAAAGAAGTTCGGTCATTGGGCGCACATCTAAGCCCGGCTGCAAAACAATTTGGCGGATTTGCTCGGCGGTTTCTGTGCCGCCCGGTTCGCGTGTTAAAATGACGTCTTTACCTTGCGCAATCAAATAGTTGACTAGCATTTTAGCCTGGGTAGATTTGCCGCAACGGTCCGGGCCTTCTAAAACGATAAATTTTCCTTTTTTCATGCTTACGAAATGCCTTCCTGTGAAGTTACAATTTCCATTTTCTGTTTTTCTTCAAAATTCCAATTAAAATCGGCAGATTCAATCAGCGGAGTTAATTTGCCTTGGGCATTTAAGATAAAATCGGTAATCTCGCGGTACGCACCGTGACCGCCTTCCCGCGTAGCGACAAAGTGCGCCGCTTCTTTAACGCAGGGTATCGCGTCGGCTACCGTAGCGGCAAAGCCGACTTTTTTGAGTAGCGGTAAGTCGGTAATATCATCACCAATGTAAGCTACTTCATCAGCGGTTAGATGTTCGCGCTTTAAAATATCATTTAGCGGAGCCAGCTTATTTAAAAAGCCCTGGTACATGTATTTATAACCCAAGGCGTTGGTTCGGTGAACGGTGGTGGGGTGGCGTCGACCGGTGATAATGCCTAAAATGATACCGGCTTTGCGGCACAGTAGTGCGGCAATACCGTCTTGCGTGTGAAAAGATTTAAATTCATCCATTTTGCCGTCCGGCGTGAGAAAAAAATTGACCTTGCCGTCCGTTAAAATTCCGTCTACATCTGTTAAAATGGCCTTAATTTTTTTAGCCCGTTCCAAAGCGTTTTGCATATAAGGTATTATAGCAAAATTAAAAAGCCCCGGACTGGTTAGCAATCTATACGACTTAGGGAGTTGAAATAAAATAGGTAACAGTGTTGAACGTGTTAATTTGTTATAAAGGAAAGGGGAACGGTATAGGTCCCAGAAACGCCTCCAAATGGCTTCCACCCTAGGCTTTCCAAAAACTTTGCCCCCTTTTGAGTTTCTGGCTTACAATAAGTTTTATCTGCCCACGATTTGTGCTTAATATACATGATACAAGCGTAAGTGTCAATAGCCGTTTTCACCTCGGTGCGTATATATTCTTCATTGCGTGCCCAAGAGCGTTTCCCAATATAGGCATAATTACCGTTTACGCGGTCCCAAACGGCTAGATTTTCATTAGCGGCAGGACGCTCATCGTTTTCCAGCTGATACAATATGACATTTTGATGAATGCTTTCCAATTGAGTGATTAGTTCTACCAGTTGGGCCCGCGATACGGCCCTTTGATACTGCGGCAGAGCTACACTAGCCAAAATACCGATAATGAGAACAACAACTAATAATTCTATAAGCGTGAATCCTCGTTTCATAAACTAATCTCCTGAAATATCCGGGCTTGGCATAAAAACGGCTGTTATACCAAGCCGCTAAAGGGTAGCTTAAATATAACAGCCGTAGTTTGCCGTTCTTACGAACGGCAAACATTCAGCACAACGTAACCGGGTAATTAGTCCGTTTGCGTTGTGCCTAATTCGGCTATTTTTGGCCCTTTAGCGCATGAAACTGTGTTTCATACACACTGTGTCTAGGCACAGTTCCAAAAACAGAGTAAATTGTAAGTATGTGCGCTTAAGTGCGCGTTACTAAAAATACCTCCTAGTAATTAAATTCCATTTTATTGTAGTAAATAAGGGGTGATTTTGTCAGTAAAATCCTTCCGCGCGCGCTACGTATTATTTTTATATAATAGAAACAATCGCTTAAATGAGGGGTTTTTAGATTTTTATGGCAAAACGGTTTACAGAAAATGCGCAAAAAATTATTTTAATTGCGCAAGAAGAAGCAAAACGATTAAATCACGATTACGTCGGTACAGAACATATTTTACTAGGGCTTAGTGCCATTGACGGCACCGTATCACACAAAATTTTAACACAGCTAGGTGTTTCTTTTCGCAAAGTCCGCCAAGAAATTGAAAAAATGGTGGGCATTGGCGATACCATTATGCTGCTGGGCGAAATTCCGTTTACGCCGCGTGCTAAAAAAGTGTTGGAATTTTCCGTAGAAGAATCGCAAATGCTCGGTACGGAGCATATCGGCACGGAGCATATTCTCTTGGGCCTGGTGCGCGAAGAAGAAGGTATGGCCAGTAAAATTTTGGAAAATTTAGGCCTGAATTTGGATATGATTCGCGAAGCGGTGCTTAATTTTTTGGGAGATGCTGACGAAGAAGATTTAAAAGAATCCACAACCGATTCCACCCCGGAAATTACATTAAATACAGAGCTTCCCAAGCGCGAAACCCCGGCTGACAAAAAGAAAAGCAAGACGCCCACGCTAGACGAATATACGCGCGATTTAACTAAACTAGCCGCTCAAAATAAATTGGACCCGGTTATTGGGCGCGAAGAAGAAATTGAGCGCATTGTACAAATTCTAGCGCGCCGCACGAAAAATAACCCGGTGTTAATCGGTGAGCCGGGCGTAGGAAAGACGGCGATTGTAGAGGGCCTTGCACAAAAAATTGCGCGCGGGGAAATTTCGGACGTGCTTGCTAGTAAACGCTTACTCGCACTGGATTTAGCCTCGGTTATTGCCGGGACAAAATACCGCGGCGAATTTGAACAACGGCTTAAAAACATTATTGATGAACTGGCCGCGTCGCAAGATGCCATTGTCTTTATTGACGAACTGCATACCATTATCGGTGCTGGTGCGGCGGAAGGGTCCATTGATGCTTCCAATATGTTAAAGCCGGCCTTAGCGCGCGGTGAAGTACAATGTATCGGTGCTACAACGTTTGACGAGTATCGCAAATATATTGAGGCCGATACCGCTTTGGAACGCCGCTTTCAGCCGGTGATTGCTGAACCGCCGGATGTGGAGCAAACCATTACGATTTTAAAAGGCATTCGCGGTAAATACGAGCAGCATCACAAAGTAACGTATACCGACGATGCAATCCGGGCTGCCGCCACGCTAGCTGATCGGTATATTACCGACCGGGCCCAGCCGGATAAGGCGCTGGATTTATTTGACGAGGCAGGTGCCCGTGCGCGGCTTAAAAATGCTGTTTTACCACAAGAAATCAAACAAAAGCAAATGGAATATAATCAGGCCGTCCAAGAAAAAGAGGAATTCCTTTCCAAAAAGGAATTTGAAAAAGCGGCCGCGGCCAAAGATACGGAAAACCGTTTAAAAGCCTTTATTGATGAAGCCAAACAAAAATGGCAGGAAGAACGGGCAAAACAAACACCCGAAGTAACGGAAGAAGATATTGCTTTAGTAGCCTCTAAATGGACGGGCATTCCCGTTACGCGTTTAACGCAAAGCGAAGCCGATAAAATCTTGCATATGGAGGAACTCCTCCATAAGCGCATTATCGGGCAAGATGATGCCGTGCGTGTTGTTTCGCAGGCCATTCGCCGCAACCGCACCGGGCTTGGAAACCCCAACCGGCCCATTGGCGGATTTTTATTCTTAGGCCCCACCGGGGTAGGGAAAACGGAGCTTGCCAAAAGTTTGGCCATGTTCTTATTTGGCGATGAAGATGCGATGATCCGGCTAGACATGTCGGAATATATGGAAAAATTTGCCGTTTCGCGCTTAATCGGTGCGCCGCCCGGATACGTGGGCTATGAAGAAGGCGGACAACTAACTGAGGCCGTGCGCCGCCGCCCGTATAGTGTGGTGGTGTTAGACGAATTGGAAAAAGCGCACCCCGATATTTACAATATTTTGTTGCAAGTGCTGGACGAAGGGGCCTTGTCAGATAATTTGGGGCACAAAGTAAGCTTTAAAAATTGTGTCGTCATTATGACTTCTAACGTCGGTGCACGCGAAATTACCAACAAAGGCAACCAACTCGGTTTTGCCGCGCGGCAAAGTGAAGAAGAAGAATACAAAGATATGCGCCAAAACGTGATGGAAGAGGTCAAAAAGACCTTTAACCCGGAGTTTATCAACCGCATTGATGAAATTGTGGTGTTCCATTCACTAAGCAAAGAGCATATCCGCCAAATTTTAGACCTTGCGTTAAGCGAGGTTAATGATAAACTGGCAGAAAAAGAATTAACGTTAAATTTAACCGAAGCCGCTAAAGACTTTTTAATTGAAAAAGGATTTGATGCTAAATTCGGTGCGCGCCCCTTACTTCGCACGTTGCAGCGCGAACTAGAAGATCCGCTTGCAGAAAGTATGCTCATCAATCACTATGCGCCGGGCACGCAAATTATGGTAGACTTTAATAAAGAAACCGGAAAATTAGCATTTTCCGGTGTGGCAGCCAAAGAACCTGCCCAAGTTTAAATTTTTAGTGGAGGAATTTATGGACGCAAATAAACAAAAAGCGTTGGACCTTGCTTTAGGCCAAATTGAAAAAGCATTCGGGAAAGAAGCGATTTGCAAACTGGGCAGTGGGTCTGTGCAAAAGGTGGAAGCGATTCCTACGGGGGCTTTGTCTTTAGATTTAGCACTTGGTGTTGGCGGGCTTCCGCGCGGGCGCGTAATTGAAATTTACGGGCCGGAAGCCGGCGGTAAAACAACGCTCTCACTACATGTAGCGGCGCAAACGCAAAAAATGGGCGGGACGGTAGCTTTCATTGATGCGGAACACGCATTAGACCCGGTATATGCGGCCAATTTAGGGGTAAACGTAGATGAACTTTTAGTGTCGCAACCTGATTCCGGCGAACAGGCGCTCGAAATTGCCGAAAAACTCGTGCGCTCCGGAGCGATTGATTTAATTATTGTAGACTCTGTGGCCGCGCTTGTTCCCCAAGCGGAAATTGAAGGCGAAATGGGCGATTCGCACGTTGGTTTGCAAGCCAGACTGATGAGCCAGGCCTTGCGTAAATTAACGAGCTTACTTAATAAGACGAAAACGAGCATTATTTTTATTAACCAGCTTCGCCAAAAAATCGGCGTGATGTTCGGCAACCCGGAAACGACGCCCGGCGGCCTTGCGCTTAAATTTTATTCGTCGGTGCGTATTGATGTGCGCCGCATTGAAAATTTGAAGAAAGGCGACGAAGTCATCGGGACGCGCGTGCGCGCCAAAGTAACCAAAAACAAAGTAGCTCCGCCATACCGTCAAGCCGAGTTTACCATGATTTTAGGCCAAGGTATTTCGCGCGAAGCGTGCATTTTGGATAAAGGTGTGGAAGCCGGTATTTTGGAAAAAAGCGGCAGCTGGTTCTTGTATGGCGACGAAAAACTGGGCCAAGGGGCCGAAAATGCGCGTCAGTATTTAAAGGATAACCCACAGCTTGCTGACGAAATTGAAGATAAGCTATACGTGAAGTATTTAGGCCATCACTACAACGGCAAACCGGCCGAAGAAGAATCCAAAGCCGAAAAGAAATTGAAAAAATAACGACTGTTAATTGATTCCTTCGGGATCTGTAAAGGGCAGACTGTAAAAGGTCTGCTCTTTGCGTTGTAAGAAGGCAAGAACGAGAGGTTTTGTATAATACTTATATGGACGAATTATTGCGCGAAGATTTTGAAAATCATTTAACTTTTGAACGCCAGCTTTCCAAAAACACGGTGATGGCCTACGGCAGTGATGTGGCGGCCTTTTTGGAATATTGTGTTGCGCACGAAACTACGGCCGAAAAAGCTACCCCGCAACTTTTAGACCAGTATAACTATCAGCTGCGCCGCGTTGAGGGGTTAGAGGCGGCAAGCGTATTTCGCAAAATGGAAGCAATTAAATGCTTTTACAAATTTCTTTTAATTGAAGAACGGATTACAGAAGACCCTACTCGCTTCTTAAAATCCCCCAAATTAGCGCGCAAAATTCCCACCCAGCTTACGCGCGAAGAAATGGACCGCCTGCTAAATTATCCGGCGGAAACACTCGCCGAAAAGCGCACCGTTACCATTATTGAGCTATTGTATGCGGCCGGGTTGC
>CACZKQ010000016.1 GCA_902781765.1 uncultured Elusimicrobium sp.
AAACTTATGATGATTATTACACTTTCACCTTGCAAGGTATAGAAGAAGTTGACCACCTGTCCAAGTGCGGTGCGGAAGTGTTTAGCCGGTTTGCTTTCGGCTTTTCCGACGACACCGGTAAAACCGCTTAAGAGTAAATCTTGCAAATCCCACCCTACACAATAAGCACCTAGCAAACCTAAATCGTGCAAATGAAAATCGCCTTCCAAGTGCATGCGTTTGACGTTGGCCGGATAAATTTTATTAAGCCAATATACTTTGCTGATTTCGGAAGAAATGTAGTTATTAAGCCCTTGGAGCGAATAGCCCATGTTGCTGTTTTCGTTGACTTGCCAGTCAATTTTTTGCAAGTATTGATCTACCAAATCTACGTTAAATTTAGAGGTAATTTCGCGCATGCGTGCATGTTGATCACGATACAAGATGTACGCTTTGGCAGTTTTGTGGTAATTGGACGTAAGCAACACATCTTCCACAATATCTTGTACGTTTTCCACGTTGGGGACTGTATCGGAATAAAGTTGCTGGATGATATTAATAGCGCGAATGGTTAATTTCTTTGCTGTTTCTTCATCAAATTCACCGGTTGCTTCGGCGGCTTTAGAAATGGCTTTTGTAATTTTTTTAGAATCAAATTTTTGGGTAGATCCGTCCCGTTTGACGATCTGGGTGATAACTTCCGAATTTTCCATAATCAATTACTTCCCTAGTAGAATTTGCCGCAGGGTACAACGCGCGGCTTTTAAGATTTTGGCAAAAACAAAGTAAAAACGCAAGTCTACCTCGTGATATGTAAAAAAACAAAATGATATAGAATGTGCTTTATCGTCGGTAAAAACGGAAAAATAATGTTTTTAACAACTTGCTTTGAATCTTGCTTAATAGTAATTATTACTAATAAGCAACCTAATGTCAATTAAATTTTTAAAAAGTTGGGATAGTGCTTAAAAAATAAGCAAATTTAATGCAGTTTTTTAATATGTTTAAAAATAAAAAAACTAACAATTTTTTAAAAAAGTCTTTTTTCTATTCGTAGAAAGAAAAACTGTTGACGTTTGTTTTATAAACTAGTTAAATAAAAGAAAGGTTTTAACAGGAGGGGAACAAATGGACTTTTATCAAATTTGTGCATTAGTAGCTGTAGTTGCGTTTGTTATATTGGTGGTGTACGCCGTCAAGACGTTTATTCAAATTGCTCATACCGCCGAAGCGGTGGAGTACTTGGCGATGACGACCGCTGAGAAAGTGGATAAAACAAATAGTACGTTTGCGTTACTAGATAATATTTCCACGTTTTTAGATTCCGGCTTTTACAAAGCGGCTAAATTGGGAGTAGATTTAGTTAGCAAACTACGCAAATAAATCCTATCTAATTTGGTAAAAGGGTATAGAATTTTTTCTATACCCTTTTCTTTTTAATTCAGCCACCAATTAGCGGCCGTTAAATACGTGGCAAATAAAAGCCATAAGCCGTACGGCATTAAAAGCCAAGCCGCCGCGCGGTTAATTGGGTAGCAGGCTTTGCATAAAAACACCAACGCAATCAGCATAGCAATAATTAAAATGAGCGCACCAAACAAACTGTGCGCGCCGAAAAAGACCGGCGTCCAACATGCATTTAAAACTAACTGTAGCACAAAAAGTAATAGCGCGCGTGTATGCAATTTATCTTTGAAAGTCAAAAACGCACTAACCCCTAACGTCAAGTACAGTATGCTCCATACAATACCGAACAACGCCTCAGGCGGGGTAAACACCGGGTGCATCAGTGTGCGGTACCACGTCATGTTGCTAAATACATATTGCATCCCCAAAATTCCGGGTAATTGACACAGCGTCAGCCACACAACCAGTTGGATTAAATTTTTCGTTTTCATAAATTTATCCTAATTATTTTCCCGCCGCCCGTAAACTGAAAAAAAATACTAGTTTCAGCCGTAACAGGTTAAAAAATGGTAGAATAAAAACAAGTATTTCAAAATAGTCTTATGAGGATTTTATGGATACCAAACTGATTACCGAAATTACCCAGTGGATGAAAACCACCGATTTGGCTGAATTTTGTTACGATAAAAACGGAAGTTCTATTGAAATTAAAACTCAAGAAGCATTGCCGGAGCCGACCGAATTTGCTTGCTCGCTTACCCCGGTTACCTCCCCGGCGATTGGCATTTATCATGCGGCGGCCAAAGGCAAAAATTTAGTGCTAAAAGAAGGTCAGCTTGTTAAAGAAGGGGACGCTTTAGGATGGGTAGAAACGGTTTCTAAAAAACATCAAATCACGTCGCCTTTATCGGGCAAGCTTCGCGTCGTTACCGCTCAAGAAGGGGCGGCTGTGGAGTTTGGGCTTCCGCTATTTTTTATTGAGAAGAACTAATTTATGTCCGGCAAAATTAAAATCACTCCTTTTAAAAAAGTTTTAATTGCTAACCGCGGTGAAATTGCCTTGCGCGTTATTCGTACCCTTAAAGAAATGGGTATCGCTTCCGTAGCGGTTTATGCCGAAGCAGACCGCAATAGTCTGCACGTTCGTATGGCCGACGAAGCCGTATGTATCGGGGCGTCGCCTTCCGCGCTTAGCTATTTGAATATTGATGCCATTGTAACGGCCGCCAAAATTACCGGGGCGGACGCTGTACATCCGGGATATGGCTTTTTATCTGAAAATGCCGATTTCGCAAGAGCTGTTACAAAAGCCGGTATGACGTTTATCGGGCCGACGGCAGATGCAATTTCTATGTTGGGTGTAAAATCCACCGCGCGCGAGATTGCACTCAAAGCCGGTGTGGCAGTTACGCCGGGCTCTAATGGAATTGTCGGAAAAAATTATCGCGAAGTGGCGCGCAAAATCGGATTCCCGATTATGATTAAAGCCACGCTTGGCGGCGGTGGCAAGGGGATGCGCGCTTGCTTGAGCGAAGCCGATTTGGACCGTATGCTAAAAACGGCTCAAGGGGAAGCTAAAGCAAATTTTGGCGATGACCGCGTTTATTTTGAAAAACTGGTGCTAAATCCGCGCCACATTGAAGTACAGGTTGCGGCAGATAATTACGGCAATGTAGTAGCATTTGCCGAGCGCGATTGCAGTATGCAGCGCCGCCACCAAAAGTTAGTGGAAGAATCACCGTCTCCGTTTGTAGACGAGGCAACGCGTGCAAAATTGCAAGAAGCTGCGTGTAAAGTTGTTAAAACAGCGCGGTATCGCGGGGTGGGAACGGTAGAGTTCTTAATGGCCCCAACCAAAGAATTTTATTTTATGGAAGTTAATACGCGTTTGCAAGTAGAACATCCGGTTACCGAAGAAGTTTGTGGACAGGATTTGGTGAAAATGCAAATCCAAATTGCCCAAGGTTGTCCGCTTTCTATTTCTCAAAAAGAAGCCGCTGTTGTGCGTTGCCACGCCATTGAACACCGCATTAACGCGGAAGACAGTGAACATAATTTTGCACCGAATCCGGGAACGATAGAAGAATGGATTCCGTCGGGCGGACTGGGCGTTCGTATCGATAGTCATATGTATACCGGGTATACCATCCCAACGTATTACGACAGTTTAATAGCTAAGTTAATTGTAACGGCTCCGGATCGCGAACGTTTGTTAGCGCGTAGCCGTCGTTGTCTAAGTGAATTTGTGGTAAGCGGCGTGAAAACGACGATTCCGTTTCACCAAAAAATCGTACAAAATCCGGATTTTATTGCCGGTAATATGGATACCGGGCTGATTGAACGTATGATGCATACGGAGAAGGAAAACAGTGAAAGCAAAAAGTAAAATTTTAGGGCCGCGCCAGCTAAAAAAGTGGTTGGATATTGAGCGTAAAGCCGGCCGTAAAATTGTTTTTACTAACGGATGTTTTGATATTTTACACGCAGGCCATGTAAGTGTGTTAGAGTTTTCGCGCGCCCAAGGGGACGTGTTGGTAGTGGGGCTGAACAGTGATGCTTCCGTGCGCCGGCTCAAAGGGCCGACCCGCCCGGTTAATTCTCAGGCGGATCGCGCGTTGGTTTTGGCTGCGTTAGAGAGTGTGTCCGCCGTTTGTATTTTTGAGGAAGATACACCCTATAACCTAATTAAAATTGTTTGCCCGGACGTATTGGTAAAAGGGGGGGATTATAAACCTTCCGAGATTGTCGGGCGTGAATTTGCAAAAAAGGTAGTTCGCTTTGCTTTATTAAAAGGTCGTTCTACCACAAACATTATTAAAAAAGTAAGTAAGTAACCTCTTTGTAGGTTGACGAGCGAGGAAAAAATGTCAGATATTTTTGAGAAGTGCCGAAATTACAAAGATGCAAAAATAGCTATGCGGATGGGAATTTACGGATATTTCCAACCGATTGAATCTGCCCAAGGACCGGAAATTGTGTTAGGCGGGAAAACCTATATTATGGCCGGCTCCAACAATTACTTGGGTTTAGCCAATGACCCGGAAATGAAAAAAGCCGCTTTAGAAGCTGTCCAAAAATATGGAACCGGGGTGGCAGGCTCGCGCTTACTGAACGGAAATACAAAAATTGCTGATGCATTAGAGGAAAAACTCGCAAAATTTAAACGTAAAGAAGCCGGGCTTTTATTTGCTACGGGTTACCAAATGAATTTGGGGGTTGTGTCGTGCTTACTAAAAAAAGGCGACTATGCCATTGTGGATAAGTTAGACCATGCCAGTATTTTGGACGGAGTCCGTCTATCCGAAGGGGAAATGGTGCGTTTTAAACACAATGATCCGGCCGATTTGGAACGCGTGCTTGCGAAATTACCCGAAGAATCCGGTAAGCTTATCATTGTAGATGGTGTGTTTAGTATGGAGGGGGATATTTGCCCGCTTCCGGAAATTGTAAAAATCGGCAAAAAATACGGCGTTCGTATTATGGTAGATGATGCACATGCTACGGGGATTATTGGTAAAACCGGCCGTGGAACTTGTGAATATTTTGGGTTGGAAAACGGCGAAGTAGATTTAATTGTCGGTACCTGTTCTAAAACCTTTGCTACCGTTGGAGGATTTGTGGTAGGAGATGCCGATATTATCCATTATATGCGTCACAATGCACGCAGTCAAATTTTCTCGGCTTCCATGCCTCCGGCTTGTATCGCCTCCATTACAAAAGCACTAGAACTTATTGAAAACGATACTTCCCGCCGTGATAATTTGTTCCGCTTAACCGCTAAACTCAAAAAAGGCTTAGAAGATTTAGGGTATGATTTGGGAACAAGCACGACGCCGATTTTGCCGGTCCACGTAGGCAGCAACGAAAATTGCTTTAAGATGTGGCGTGCCTTGCACGAAATGGGCATTTTCGCTAATCCGGTCATTTCTCCGGCGGTGCCTCCGGGACGGTCCCTTATGCGCTTAACACTCATGGCAACCCATACGGATGAGCATGTGGCAAAAATTATTGAATCGTTTGCTACGGCGGGGCGTGCAGTCGGTATTATTAAGTAACGATTAAAAAACCTCGAATGGGCGAGGTTTTTGTTTTCGGAGGATGGTAGATATGGCTGTTAGTGTGCGTGAAGTAACTACTGAAAAAGAGTTGGACGCATTTATTGATTTTCCTTTTGAACTCTATAAAAATAATCCATACTGGGTAGGAGAGCTCAAGGCGGATACCAAACACTTAATCAATTTAAAAAACCCTTTTTGGAATCATGCTTCGCGCGCATTATTTTTAGCTTATGAGGAAGGGGAACTTCTTGGGCGAATTATGGCGCTCGTCAATCGGGCCCACAATGAGTATCATCACGAAAATATTGGATTTTTCGGTTTTTTTGATTGTGTAAATGATGCGCGTGTGTCCAATTCCTTATTTCAAGCGGCAGAAAAGTGGTTGCGTTCCCAAGGGGTATGTGCCATGCGCGGCCCGGCCAATCCGTCTAGCAATCATACCTATGGGCTTTTGGTAGATGGTTTTGACAGTATGCCGGCGATTATGATGCCGTATAATCACCCGTATTATGCGGAACTGATTGAAACAGCCCGGCTTACGAAAATTAAAGATGTACTTGCTTTCCACCGCACAAAAGAGGACACTTTTTCCGAGCGGTTTTTAAAAGTATGTTCCCGGTGCGAACGAGTCAAAGGAATCACACTTAGACGCTTAAATTTAAAAAAGTTAGATAAAGAAGCCGAAATTATCTGCGATATTTATAATAAAGCTTGGGCGGAAAATTGGGGATTTATTCCCTTAAGCCACGAAGAAATTGCCGAAATGGTAAACGAACTTAGAATGGTGCTTCGGGTAGAAGGGACTTGCGTGTTGGAAGTGGACGGCGTCCCGGCCGGGTTTTATATTGCGATTCCCAACGTAAATCATGTGCTGAAGGAATTAAAAGGTTCGCTTAAAAATCCATGGCATCTTTGCAAAGCATTATGGGCCTGGACACGCATCAAAGATGCGCGGCTGATTATGTTGGGTGTGTTGCCGGAATTTAGAAAGCGCGGTATTGATTTGATTCTCATTAAACATATTGTCACACACGGCGTAGCGGTGTGGAATGAGGCGGAACTTTCGTGGGTGCTGGAGGACAATGCCGGCATGATTCGCGGCATTGAAGAATGCGGCTGCCACTATAGTAAACGCTATCGTTTATATCAAAAAAATTTATAAAAAAGGGCCTTACCTTTCCCACGAGATAAGACCCTTTGAAGGTTCCGGTTTAACAAGTCCCCTCTTATTAAACCGGATTGGCTGAAATGGTTTAGACAAAAGCCCCACCGGGTACTCCGGCCGGGGCTTTTGTTTACAGAGGATTAGTTTTACCCCCACGTAAAATGAGTCCTCTGCATCCCCCTGTTGTTCCTCTCACAGTTTTTTGACTGTGATTCCCCCCGGAACATTATTAAGATAAAAAAATAGATGTCCGCTGACAAGCACAAAAAAGGGTTAGATTTTTTTGAGTGCTTTTTTTGCTAATAAACATGCCAGGCAACAAGTGTTTTTGATGAAGGTGTAATTTCTGGATTATTTTTGACGTGTTACACGTTCCCAGGCGGCGGTAAAGTCGTCGGGAACCGGAGCTTCAAATTTTAATTTTTTGCCCGTTAGCGGATGTTTAAATTCAATGCGCCTGGCATGAAGCATTAAACGATCCGCGGTAGCACCTTTGTAAAGCCAGTCGCCAAGCACCGGGTAACCCAGCCAATTTAAATGCACGCGTAGTTGGTTAGTGCGCCCGGTTTTTGGGTAGAGTTCAATATAGGTAAATCCGTTTTTGCGTTCCAACACGTTGTAGTCCGTAACCGCCTCGCGCCCGACGTCAGAAGCTTTGATTTTTCCACCGGCTACGCGCCCAATCGGCACATCAATCGTGCCTTCGTTGTCGGGTACTTCGCCGCATGCAATTGCGTGATATGTTTTATGTACTTCGCGGTTAGCGAAAAGACTGATCATTTCATTTTGAAATTCCGGTGTTTTTGCAATTACCATCACGCCGCTTGTCTCGCGGTCTAACCGGTGTACCAGCCCGGCGCGCGCGGTAGCCTTGTCAAAGCCGTTGGGGGGATTTGCTAGAATAATGGAGGCCAATGTTTCTTCGGCTGAAAAAGCGGCTTCTAAATGTTCTTCCCAAATGGGACTTTGCGGATGTACGAGCATCCCGGCCGGTTTTATGATGACGAAGAAATCTTTTCCGTCAAAAAGCATTAAATCTTTTAATTGAATTTTACTATCGGCCTGCGGCAGTTCAATGACCACCGTTTCACCTTCGGTAAGAGGCCAGGACGGTTTGACTTTTTTCCCGTTGACAGTAACATGTCCGTCTTTGATAAGCTTTTGCACCAGCGAACGTGAAAGTGTTTCTAACGTATCAGCTACAAAAATATCTAAGCGGCGAGAATAACCTTCAAATTTTATTGTTTTTTTAGTTGGCATGGGAAGTTCCTTTTCGGGTAATAAAAAACCACGTGCTAAACGCAATAAGTGAAATTAAAATGGCAATACATTGGGCGGGGGATAACCCCAGCACAAACGCACCGCGATAGTCACCGCGGAAAAATTCAATTGTAAAGCGCAAGAAACTGTAACATGCCACGTAGAGCAGTAAAATCATACCGTCTTTGTGCGGCTTGGTATACAGTTTAGCAAGTAAGAAGAAAAGTAATAAATTAGCTACACTTTCATAAAGCTGTGTGGGGTGTAACGGCACTCCTAACAGTTCAGGAGCTACTAACGAGTGGGGGTTGGTAAAAGTAACACCCCAAGGTAAGTTGGTTGGACGTCCGTAACAACACCCGGCTAAAAAACAACCAATCCGTCCAACGGCATGGCCAAGCGGCAATCCCACAATCATAAAATCGGATACTTTTAAGACGGGAAGATTTTTTTTCTTCATATAATAAATAAGCGCACAGACCGACACAATCATCCCCCCAAAGAAAACAAATCCATAGCGAAAATCGCGCACGATAGTAGTTAATTTCTGTGCAACGGTTGTTCCTAATTGGTCCCAATTTAAAAGAATAAAAAGTAATTTCGCCCCGATCAGCGCTCCCATAAAAGCAATAAAAATTAAGTTCCAAAATGTATCTTTATCTAAATTTATTTTTTTAAGCCGCGGCAAAAAATACACACAAGCGGCCACGTAGCCCAGTGCAGTCATTAAACCGTAACTGGCCAGTTCAAACGAGCCGATTTTAATAAGTGTCGGGTGCATTACAGTAGCTCCTGATCGCGCAGGGCGTTGCGCATGAAAGGATTGTGTTCCCGTTCGTAGCCAATGGTGGAACTGCATTTACCGTTGTAACTATGCCCAGCGAAAATTTGTGTGTCTTGAGGTAGTTGGGCTAACTTGAGCAGACTTTGACGCATTTGGCGCGGGTTAGAGGTGGGTAAATCTACCCGTCCGCAAGCGCCGGGGAATAAAGTATCCCCGGTAAATAAACAATTTTCTAGTTGAATGCAGACCCCGCCAGCTGTATGGCCGGGAGTAGGAATAATATGTACCTGAAAAGGGCCGAACGTGAATGTTTGTTCACCTTCATACAAGTGCAAAAATTGCGGGTCAATGCCGGATAAAAGCAAATCGTTTTGTTCCAAGTATCCTTTAACCCCGATTTTTTCCAAAAGTGTTTGGGCAAATTTAACGTGGTCAAAATGGCCGTGGGTAAAGAGGACAGCGAGCAATTTTAGATTTTTCTTTTGCAGGGTATGCTCTAAGAAATTCATATCCCATGCCGGATCAATAAGAACGGCTTGTCCGTCTTGGTGTACCAGATACGTACAATTTTCCATGGGGCCAAGGTTAATTACTTCTACTTGCATATTATTTCCTCGTAAAACGAAATTCAATCTCTCCGGGTTTTACTAAATGATATTCGGTTCGCGCAATTTGTTCAATGAGTTGCGGATCTTCTTGTTCCAATTTTTCCTTCAGCTGGGTTAAGCGGTCAAAATCCTTATCAAGTTGTTTAGTGCGCTCGGACAGTTTGTATTTTTCTATTTTATTGTGGATTAAGCTGACAAAGCTGCCCCCTAAAAATAATATTACCACCGCTGTGAGAAATATTCCCCACAGCAGTGGTTTTTTATTACGTCGTAAAGTTTCGGTTAACTCGTGTGTCATCTTTTAAAATTTCGGTCCTGTGCGTACTTGGCTTTCGAACCTAATTCCTGTTCAATTTGTAATAACCGGTTATATTTGGAAGTACGTTCACTGCGTGCCGGAGCGCCTGTTTTGATTGCGCCTGCATTGGTAGCAACTGCCAAGTCAGCAATAAACGTATCTTCGGTTTCGCCGGAACGATGTGAAATAATACAGTGGTATTGATGTTCTTTGGCTAGGTGTATAACGTCCATAGTTTCGGTAACCGTTCCGATTTGATTTAACTTAATCAAGATTGTGTTTGCCGCTTGATGCTCAATCCCCATGCGAAGCCGTTTTAAATTAGTAACGAATAAATCGTCGCCTACTAAATTGATACGGTTTCCTAGCTTGCGGGTGATTTTTTCCCAACCGGTCCAATCGTCTTCCTGCAACGGATCTTCAATAGAAAGGAGCGGATAGTTTTCACACCAGGTTGCATAAATTTTAATTAAATCATCAGCACTGCAATTTTTCCCTTCAAAATGATAGACTCCGTCTTTGAAAAATTCACTGGCTGCACAATCCAAAGCAAGTGAAATGTCCGGGTGTCCGGCCTCTTTAGCAGCCGTAAGAATGGTTTTTAAAACATTCTCATGTTTAGTGATTTTTGGGGCAAAACCGCCTTCATCCCCTACTGCAATTACCAGGCCTTGCGCTTTTAGATTTTTCCTAAGCGTATGATACGTTTCGCAAGCTTGTCGTAACGCCTCGGCAAACGTATCGGCGTGCGTAGGTAAAATCATAAATTCTTGTACATCTAACCCGGAATCTGCGTGTTTGCCACCGTTAATGATATTAAGCATGGGCGTTGGTAATAAATATTCGTCATTCGGTAAGTCGTACACGCGCCGCAAATGTTCATAAAGCGGTAACCCTGTACTTTGACTTCCGGCGCGAAGAACGGCCATGGAAACAGCCAAGGTGGCATTGGCCCCCAAGTGTGATTTGTTCTCAGTGCCGTCTAAACGAATCATGCTAGTATCCACTAGGCGCATGTCCATTGGATTAGTACCGGCGAGTAATTGTGAAATTTGTTCTACATGAGCGACGGCTTTACGGACTCCTTTCCCTAAATAGCGTTCGTCCTCGTCGCGCAGTTCAACTGCTTCGTGCGAACCGGTGGACGCTCCGCTAGGAACAGCCGCCGAACCGATACTGCCGTCATCTAGTAATACATCAGCGGCGACAGTCGGGAAACCCCGCGAGTCTAAAATTTCACGTGCGGTAATTTGTTTGATACGAGCCATAATACATACCCCCTTTCGGCTTTTTTAAAGCCTATACAATACTATCAATAATTTTTTTACCTTCCTTGATAAGTACAGCCGGGGATTTTTCGTCAAGTGCTTCGGCATACAAGCGGATTAAGCGTTCCGTTCCCGAAGGGCGAATGGCAAGCCAACTGCCACCCTTTAAAATGAACTTAAACCCGTCGGTGGAATCAATACGCCATACCGAAGTTTTGTTAATAGATAACGGCGGACGGATATCCAACCGTTCCATAATGCGGTTAATTTCCGTTTCCGTTTTGGGAATACTGACTTTTTGGCTGAAAAGCGGTTTATATTTTTTATAGAAATCTTTTTTGATTTGCTTGAGTGTTTTCCCTTCGGTAGCCAGTAAATCTACTACGAGTAAACACGCCAGCAGGCCGTCTTTGTCCGGGATGTGACTGGCAATTGCAAGCCCGCCGGATTCTTCCATTCCCATTACATATTGTCCGCCGGCCATGAGTTCTGTAATATATTTAAAGCCGACGGGTGTTTCCCGTAGCATCAGGCCGTTTGCTTTGGCTACTTGGTCCATTAAATGAGAGGTAATCACACTGCGGCAAACACGCCCTTTGAGTTTTTTATTGCGGACCAAATGTTCTAGTAACAAAGGAGCAATTTCGTTAGGAGAAATCCAATTCCCTTCCGAATCAATCAATCCAAATTTATCACAGTCCGGGTTGCAGGCAATTCCTAAATGCATTTTTTTGGAAACGACCAGCTTTTGGAGTTCTTGTAAACTGACCGGGCCGGCATTGGGTACTTTTCCGCCAAAAAGTACATCATCCGTTTCATGAATAGCTTCTACGGTTACGCCGTATTTTTCTAAAAAGGGGCGGAAATAATTTTTAGCAGTACCAAACAACGGATCTACGGCAATTTTGAGTTTAGATTTTTTTAGCGCACGGACGTTAATGAGTTTTTCCAAATGGGCTAAATAGCTTTTTCGGAAATCTTTGGTAATGGTAACCGCCGCGTTTAGGGAGTCAAAATCCACGGAGGAAGCTTTTAGAATTTGGGCGTTAGATGGAGGGATCCTCTTTTCAATGTCGGCCACAATTTCATTATTCGCAATTCCGCCGTAGTAGGAAATCCATTTTACGCCGTTTACGTAATATTCACCCTCACTTCCGGTAACTATAATTGCACCTACGGCACCCTCGTTAAGTACCGTCCATTCAGCCACCGGGGTCGGTAACGGAAGTTCTGCTAGCCGTACAGTAATGCCGCATTGTACGAGGGCATTAGCCGCCACGTAGGCAAGTTGTTTAGATAAAAAGCGCGTGTCAAAGCCTACAATAACAAGCGGTTTTTTAGGTTTCTTGCCTAACTCTTGGCAATGTTTTTTATAGCCAACTCCTTCAAAACCATAGAAGGGATGTTCCAAAATATGATCGGAAATCCCGTATGCTAAACGTTGCAGAGTTTGGGCGGTAAGCCCATCCGCGGTAACGGCCCGAAAGCCAGCTGTACTAAATTTGATATCTTCACTCATGGTGCGGATATTATACTAAAATTTCTTCCTAATTTGTGCCCAGACTTTGTTGGAGGAGGAGGGCGGATACCTCCGCCCTACGGGCGTGTGCCGCCAGTATACCTTCCTCCTCTCCGCCTCGTCAGGACGCAAATTAGTTTGAAATTAAAATTTCTTCCTAATTTGTGCCCGGACTTGGTTGGAGAAGGAGGGCGGATACTTCCACCCTACGGGTGCGTGCCGCCAGTATACCTCTTCCTATCTGCCTCATGCTCTTTGTTCTTTCGGTTTTTAGCAAAAAACCATTCTTTATATATGGTAAAATATAATTAAAGAGGAACATTATGAATTTTGAAGCCGTCAAACAGTTAATTAAAGAAGAAGGACTCCCTAGTTTTCGCCTTACCCAAGTGCGCGAGGCCGTTTATAAGCGGGGTATTTCTTCCTGGAAAGAAGCTTCTTCTTTGCCGGAAGCGTTGCGCGAAAAATTAGAGAAAGAATATCCAATTTTATCTTTTAAAGTCAGCAAGATCGTTTGTTCGCACCAGGACCGTACGGCCAAAGCCCTTTTAACTTTAAAAGACGGACTTCAAATTGAAACCGTTTTATTAAAGCCGCAAGACAGTTGGAGTGTATGCGTTTCCAGTCAAGTGGGGTGTGCGTTGCATTGTTCATTCTGCTCTACCGGGAAAATGGGCTTTAAACGTGATTTGACCGCCGAGGAAATTGCAGATCAAGTGCTTTTTTGGTTTCAATATGTGCGTAAGGAAAAGTTAGCGGAGCGGATTTCCAGTGTTGTTTTTATGGGGATGGGTGAGCCGTTACTGAATTACGTTCAGGTTGTGGAAGCGGCGCGTAATTTATCCAACCCGGATTATTTGAATATCGGGGCGCGGCACATTTCTGTTTCTACTTCGGGAATTGCGGACAAACTGCATAAACTGGCGATAGATTTGCCGCAAGCCAATTTGGCGATTTCGCTCCATAATGCCGATAATGCCGAGCGCAGTAAGTTGATGCCGGTCAACCGAAAATTTGATTTAGACGATTTAAAAGACGCATTGGAAGAATATATTGCGATGACGGGTCGTCAAGTGTTTTTGGAATATTCGGTGCTGGAGAATGTGAACAGTCGTCCGGAGCATGTGCGTAAGTTAGCGGATTGGATTTATTCCATTAAGGATAATTATCTATTGCATGTTAATTTAATTGCGTGTAATTTGGGGCGCGGCGAAAAAACACCGGAACGGGTAGTTAAGGATTTTGCTTCCGGTTTAAAAGCCATGGGGATAGGAGTTACTATCCGCAAAAGTATGGGGAATGATATTTTAGCAGCTTGTGGACAATTAGCTGCCCACAAATAATCGGAGGGAATCGATGAAATTGAAATGTTTTGCCATTTTTGGTGTATTATTATTGGTTGGTTGTGCAACCTTGCAACAGGCCGATACGGATTGGATTCCAATAGGGCCGGAATTTCCACCTACCAAAGCCAAAGATATTGAAATTGTTAGTGGCCGGCAGGACGTCACGCGCCCGTATGGTAATTTGGGCCTCTTGCGTGTTAAAAATGTAAAACCGGATCGGGAAAATATTTTGATGGGTATTGAAAAAGGTCGTAAAATCGCAGCTTCTAAAGGGGCGGATGCTATTCAGCTTAACCAGTATAATAGTGCGGAAGATGATGCCGCCGACCCGCGTATTACGTTAATTATCTATGCCATTAAATATGTGGATAATTTAACCCCGCAAGACAAAAAAGCGATTGAAGAATTTCAAGTATTAGGAATGCTTAATGAGTCAAACAGCTAAGTCCGGAACGGGACGCAAGGCCATTGTACTATTTTCGGGTGGATTGGATTCTACCACGTGTTTGTATTGGGCGCTTGCCGAAGGATATGAGTGCGAGACGTTGAGCGTTTCGTATGGACAACGACACGAACGTGAAATACAATCGGCCCAAAAAATTACAAAGAAATTAGGGGTAAAATCCCATATTATTACCCTGGATTTACCCTGGCTTAAAACAAGTTCGCTTGTTAATCCCTCCGCGCAAATTCCGGACATTCCGGTAGAGCAAATTAAAAGCGAAGGCATCCCTTCTACCTATGTACCGGGGCGGAATTTGATGTTTTTGTCGTTGGCCGGTTCGTTGTTGGACGCGGTGGGGGCCGATGCGATTATTGCCGGACCGAACGCAATTGATTTTTCCGGATATCCCGATTGCACCCCAGCTTTCTTTTCTGCCGCCGCCGAAGCACTCAACCGCGGTACCAAGCAAGGGGTTACCAACGGAATAGAAGTTTTTGCTCCGTTAATGGAACTTTCTAAGGCACAAATTGTTAAATTAGGGGTAGAATTAGGTGTTCCGTTTGAACTTACCTGGAGTTGTTATGCCGGGGGAGATAAACCTTGCGGCCGTTGTGATTCGTGCAAATTACGGGCGAAAGGTTTTGAAGAAGCCGGTGTAATAGATACTGCCTTAAAATAGGAAGTGTTTTATGAAAAAAATAATCAGTATTTTGGGTTTACTCTGTTTGATGGGGGTGGCCTTTGCCGGCGAAGAACCCGTTTTATCGCTTGTCCCTGCACCGGGAGCGACGGTTGATCAGCCCGCTAAAACATTAACTCGTGCCGAGCAAAAAAAAGCGTTTAAAGCACATCGTAAATTAATTCGTAAGTTAGTTAAGGCGTATCATAAAGCAACACCACAAGAACAACCGGCTATTTTGGCCCAGTTACAAGATGTGGTTATGCAAAATACGCAAGCTGGTTTTGCGTACGTGAAAGAACGAATTGCTGCCGAACGTGCCAATTTAGCCAGTTGGGAGAAAAAAATCCAACAAGACGAAGCCAATTTAGCACAGATTAGTGCTAAGCGTGTGGAAGCTTTGCTATCTAAAGATGCTAAAAAAGAGCATAAAGCGCGTCGCAAAGCTTGGAAGAAGCAAATCAAAGAAGCGCGTAAAAAAATGCGTTAGTTTACAGTAGATGATTTTGATTTCCCCGACGTGTTAAATGTGCAAGCGTCGGGGAATTTTTTAAAAAAGCTTGCACTAAATTCACTTTTTTAATACACTCTAATTATGGTGAACTTATTTTTCGTTAAACGTGTAAGCAAACAAAACAAAAGCAAAAAACGCTTTTGCTAGGGGCTTGCACGCGGAAAAATTAAACCTTACTTTTAAATCAGTTAAAAATCCTCGTGCTACTAAGCAAGAGGATTTTTTTTGGAGGAAATATGTATATTGGCTATCAAGACGGAGAAATGTTTGTAGAACAAGTGGACTTGGCTAAAATCGCCGCAGAAGTGGGCACTCCTTTTTATTGCTACTCGTACGGACAATTAGCGGCTAACTTAAACGCGTACCGCCGGGCCCTTACGCCTTTTCACGCCTCTATTTGTTATTCGGTCAAAGCCAATTCGTCGCTAGCGGTGGTGTCGGCGGTGGCAGCCTTGGGCGGCGGCGCGGATGTGGTATCTGGAGGGGAGCTCTTTTTGGCGTTGCGCGCCGGAATTAAACCGGAAAATATCGTGTTCTCTGGTGTGGGGAAAACGGAACAGGAACTCGCGGATGCGGTTTCACAGGGGATTCGGCAAATCAATGTGGAATCGGCCGAAGAACTCCAAATGGTAGCGCAAGTGGCGCAACGGTTAGGAAAACGCGCCAACGTAGCGTTGCGCGTCAACCCGGATGTAGATGCCCTCACGCACGTGAAAATCACTACCGGAAAAAAAGAAAACAAATTTGGTGTACCGTGGCCGCACGCGCACGAACTTTACCATGCGGCGCAGCAAATGCCGTCGTTAAATGTATGCGGAATTGCGGTGCATATCGGTTCGCAACTGTTGGATTTAGAACCATTCCGCTTGGCGTTTGGGCGTGTGGCGCACATGGTGGAAGAATTAGAAAAAGAAGGTATTTCACTTCAAAACATTGACCTGGGCGGCGGCTTGGGTATCAATTATAATGTAGAACTGCCGCCGACATGCGAATCGTACGCCGAAGTGGTGCGCGAAACGCTAGGCCACCTTAATAAAAATATCATTGTGGAGCCAGGGCGCAGCGTAGTGGGAAATGCCGGAATTTTGGTTACGCAGGTCATTTACACCAAACAAACGGAACAGAAATTGTTTATCGTTACCGACGCCGGCATGAATGATTTAATTCGCCCGGCCATGTATGATGCGTGGCACAGTATTTTGCCGGTGCACCGCGCGGGGGAAGCCCCGGTGGTGGCGGATATCGTCGGGCCGATTTGCGAATCGGGCGACGTGTTTGCCAAAGACCGCATCATTGAACCCATGCAAGCCGGGCGTTTATTAGCTATAATGTGTGCAGGGGCTTATGGTTCGTCTATGGCCTCTACGTATAATTTCCGGCCGTTGCCGCCCGAAGTGATGGTGCGCGGCGACAAGTACGAAGTTGTCCGTCCGCGCATGAGTTACGAACAAATGCTCGCCGGACAGACCGTGCCGGAGTGGACGCAACAATGAAACGGAAAATTTGTATTTTGAAATTCGGCGGCAATACGCTGGCCAATAAACAAAAACTTTTAATGGCGGCCGATTTAATTAAATCGCGCTATGACAACGGGTATATCCCGGTGGTGGTGGCCTCGGCCAACGGCAATTTGACCGACGTGCTGTTGGACCACGCATACAGTATTGCGCGCGAGCCTGATAAGCGCGAATTAGATATGCTCATCACAACCGGCGAGCGCGTAAGCGTGGCGTTACTGTCGATTGCTTTGCGCGCAATCGGTGTGCCGGCGGTGTCGCTAACTGGCTCCCAAATCGGGCTTATCACAACAGCCACCCATACGGGAGCGGATATTTTGTCTTTAAAAGGCGACCGCTTGGTGCGTGAAGTGCAGGCGGGCAACGTGCCGGTGGTGGCCGGGTTTCAGGGCATTGGCGAGAATAAAGAAATCACCACGTTAAAACGCGGCGGGAGTGATGTGTCCGCGGTGTTTTTGGCGGCGCAACTGGGAGCGGGCCACGTGGAAATGGTCAAAGATGTAGACGGCGTTTACTCCGCTGAT
>CACZKQ010000017.1:0-16359 GCA_902781765.1 uncultured Elusimicrobium sp.
GGAGAAATATTACTAAAAACCCACAGTTCGGGAGATTCGTTGCAGCATCAGAGTCAGCAGGAGCAAACGCAGACCTCTACCAAAAAGCGGTGGTTATCCCCACTAATGGGATGCTATGGGGTGTATCAAATAACAGGAGCATTAGACGATTGTGGAATAAATGAGTACCGTCCTGGCCGTTGTGGTCATTGGATGCTTACAGATGCCAATGCATGTAATAAGATGGGAAGTGCTACTTTTTTAAGCTATTGCACTGTGTCTCCTGAAATAAGAATACAATTAGCTACCGAAGGATTTGCATATAAACCGAGCCAGTGCAATTGGGGGGAGGAATGTGCTAGTTGTGTTCCCGGTAAAAAATATTATGTGGAGAATAGCACTAGTAATGGATGCGATCGGTGTCATGACGAGCAACATTACGTGGTGGGCTACGGGTCTATTCAGACCTATTACCGGATTAACTATGCTACTTGTGTGGAGGCAGTAGATAATCCATATGCGGGTAAGACGGCGGTAGATTGTCGCACTACAACGGGGAGTACGATGGCACAACAAGAGCCGGGAGAGTTTTATCTTATTGATAAAAACTAATTGTAATTTTTAGCTACTTGTCTTTATGCGAAGGGTCCCGGCTCTTTTATAGAGCCGGGATCGTTTTCTTTATTGGTGTGATAGTAAGAATGTCACCCTGAACAAAGTGAATAGTTGTCCATACAAAGTAAACCGTCACCCTGAACTTGTTTCAGGGTCTTGCTGTTACCAAGTGGAGAGATGCTGAAATAAATTCAGCATGACAATTTACTTCGTTCAGCATGACGCTAGGAAGAACAACGAGATGCTGACATATAGCAGTAACAAGGACCTATAATAAAATAGGTCCAAGGACCCTTGTGTAAATATCATAATTTTTCCACAATATACACAGGGAGTTTTATGTTTAAAAAACATTTTTTAATTTGTAGCCTATTGCTTGCTTCTTTGCCTATCGCCGGGCAAGGTTGGTTGTTTCGTTCCGGTAAATCAACGGTACAGAATGTAGGTAGACAGGTGTCGCGGCAAAGCGGTTCTGGTCTATTTCTACATGCTCCTTCCGTTATCCGGGCCGGGGTAAACCCCGGTTTGCAAGACCACATCCAACGTGCCATTACGCGCTCAAACGGGGCGTATTACTCATCGGAAGAAATTGCTCGTTTGGTGGGAGAAAAAAACATCTTCCCCAAAATAATGGCAACACCCTTACTCTTTTCCAATATACCCACACAGGCGGCTAAGTTACGTAATGAATTTTTAACGGCGTTGACTACAAAGCCGGGCAAATTATCTTCCCAGCAAATTCGCGAAGCTTCCCAAATTTTAAGAACGGATTTAAATATCTTGTTGGCGGGATTAAATAAATTACAACAATACTCTACTGTGGAAGAAATGGTAGAAGCCCTGCCGCATGATGCAACCGTGCGCCGGGCGTTGGAAGCGGTGGGCGATGTTAGCGCACTGGGATTATACGGCGATTTGCAAGATAGTGAATTATTATTCCGTTTTTATGATGCTTTAAAAGATACTCCATTGGAACCGCTTGCTTTAACGGCCGTGGTGCGTACTTGTGTGAGTACACATGCAAGTTCCACGTTGGATTCCGTTTTAGCGCAAGCTCCCCGTACACACGTGTACGAACAACTGGCTACTTGGCTTAGAGAGGAAAGAATACCAATTCGTATCGCGGAAAAAACGGGCTCTGTCCAACCCGTTGATTTAAGCGCTTTGGAGATGCCTTTACTTCGGGAAAGCCGGCTTGCCGGGTTGCATTTAGATGCATCTAGCCGGGCTTCCAACACGTACATTTCGTTGCGGGTGCGTCAGCAAATACAATTCCCCTTAGTTACTGACGGGGCAGATGCCACAGAGCCGCTACTGCCTATAGACGTGGAAGGACTATCCTTCCCGTCCCAAGCTTTAAAATCACTGGATTTAAGAGAAAATAACCTCTCGGCGCCGTCTATTAGCAGCCAAATAGAGCAAACGGTAGCCAGTGGAATATCCCCTCAAGATATGCTTCCTGTTTCCGAAAGCGGTGTTTATGAACCTGTAATTCCAGCGGAAGAAGAATTGCCGCGCGTGAACTTGATTACGAAGCAATATCCTTCCGGTCTGCAAGAAGAAGATCGCCTGATACACGATTGGTTGGAATATTACCGCCATGGCTATTTCCGGCCGCGTGATCAAATAGAAGCTATTCGCGGAATGTCTGCCGCAAAAGCAAATAACGTGATGGAATATTTCTATCACATGGAAATGGAAGAAGCAGAACGGGTGATTTTAAATCCGTTACGTGAACATGGGCGCTTGCCGGATTTTATGTATGACGCGCGCTTAATTCCCGGCACACAGCGTTTACCGGCCGGATATTATAAAAATAAATTTAATGAAAACGTCCTTCGCTTAATTGAACTTGCGGAGGAGGACGGCACTGTTTTTACCCGAAATGTAGAATTAAAAGATTTGGTAACCTCCATGGAAGATTATTCCTTTGAGCAAGGGTTTGCTTTTGTCAATGATGCGGACATGACGGCGGCTTTGCGGCACAATTGGGAAGTGATTGTAAATGAAGTGCAACGCCGGGGAGTCCATGCTAACCGGCATTTAATGAATGCCATGTGGCGAAAGCCTATCAAGCTCTCTAACGGACAAGTCGTTTCGCTGCGCCTCTATTTTACACAACGAAGTCCTTCCGCCTTTTTTAAGGAAGGACGTATGCCGGAGTTTTATCTAAATAGTCCTAAGTGGGTATCTTGGGAAAATGAACGGCGTAATTTGGCTGCTCAGGAATATATACATCAAACGGCTCCGGACCAGACGGCTCGTCCATGGTGGGATAAAGTACAAGATTTCTTTATGCTTGGCCGACGTTCCAGTTATTTAACATTGGACCAGTTCGGTAAAGTCATGACGGACCAATATCGTCGTACCTACGAAACAGCGTGGAAAGGAGCACAGTTGCAAGATTTATTAGATGACCCTACCGAAGGGCCTTCCACTTGTACGATCAAAGTAAATAATTTTGATAGGCCGGGGGGGGTGTGTCAGGCTGCTTTTTCCGATGGGGGATATATGGGTAAACTTCCATCCGGGTATGACGGCACCTCAACAGTCAGCCGCTTTACACCCATTGAATTTAAAAACGTGCCGGTAGTGGGGTTTGATTTTACGACTTTAAAACCCCAAATTATGACTTTAAATACAGTCCCTTATCTAAAAGATTTAAAAACGCCAAATTCCAAGAAATTGCATGCAAGTATTATGGTGCGAGACGGCTTAGATGTAACACGCGATTTATTAAGTGTGCAAGAAGCAAATGATGCTTTATTAAAAATCCCGCATCTTAAGGCTACCATTTATCCCCATTCGCGTTTAAAAGCTTATGAAGGAGTAGTGCCGCCGTTTATGGACGGAGGCGGATTGGCGGGGTATTTAGCTTTATTCACACCGGATTTCTATCCGCTTAAAAAGGTGCTTCGTTTGCGTTTTCAAGATGGTCGCTTACGTTGGGTTCCCGAATATTTTGTGCGTAAAGAAGTGCCTACTTTAGCCGGTTTAGTGCATCGGGATTATTTAACATTTACCTATATGCTCTACGGACGTTCTGCCAAAAACAACGTAGTACCTCCTCTAAACCCGGAAGCTAAATAAGCATTCCGCGCAATGGCGGCAATTAAAGTGTGTATTTTTTTACCCCTTTGTTCCCTGAAAATGGTAAAATAAGAACAAAGGGTTTTTTATGTCCATTTTATTAAGTACGTTAGCTACTACCATTGGGGATTCTCCCACGTTGAAATTAAATGCAACTGCCCGCGCCCTCAAAGCGGCCGGCAAGCCGGTTGTTCATTTGGGCGGGGGAGAGCCAACGTTTCCCGCTCCGGTGGCGGCGGTAGAAGCTATTATTCAAAAAGCGCAAAGCCGAAATATTAAGTATACACCTTCTAGCGGTACGTTGGTTTTAAAACAAGCCATTTTATCATATACTGAAAAAACATATAATCGCCCTTATGCGGCCAACCAAGTTATTGTTTCGGCCGGAGCCAAGCAAGCCCTTTTTAACTTTTTACTGGCCGCGGTAGACCCGGGCGATGAGGTGGTTTTCCCGTCTCCGTATTGGGTCAGTTACCCGGAAATGATTAAACTGGTAGGCGGTACCCCGGTTTGTGTGAAGGGCAAAAATAAGTTAAATGTAACTGCGTCGGAATTGTTAGCGGCCGTTACACCTAAAACAAAAGCAATTTTGCTCAATAGCCCTTGCAATCCTTCCGGCCGGATTTATAGCGAAGAATTTATTAAAGCGGTGGTAGAATTTGCTGAAAAAAATAATATTTTTTTGGTGATGGACGATATTTACCGCGAACTTGTTTTTGACGGGGCAAAAGTTCCCAACCCCTGTGCGTATGCCAACGAAGCCAAAAATTTGGTGCTTATCAATGGGGTTTCTAAGTTATATGGGATGACCGGCCTGCGGATTGGCTGGGCCGTTTCTTCCCACACCGATTTGATTGCGGCCATGGGCCGCATGCAAGCGCAAAGTACGTCTTGCAATTGTGATTTGTCCGAAACAGCTGCGGCGGCAGCGTTGTTAGGGGATCAGTCTTGTGTTTCGGAACTTTGCAAACAATTAGAAGAAAATCGTAATGTGCTACTGGAAGAATTGGCACAAATTCCACAAGTGAATGTGGAAAAACCGCAAGGGACCTTCTATTCGTTTGCCGATTTCAGCCACTACAATCCTTCTTCGGAAGAACTTTCTAAGTTTTTACTGGAGAAGGCACTGGTGGCCGTAGTACCCGGGAAGGCCTTTGGCGCGGAAGGGTACTTGCGTATCAGCTTTTGCGCGGACCAGGCTTCTATTATAGAAGGTGTTCGCCGCATACGCCGTGCGCTGGAAAATTACCAACCCCATTTAGCGGGGATAAATTCGTAACAAGAGGAATAAACATGAAAACTGTGAATGCAACACCGGATTATTTTAAACCGGAATATGGTTTAGAAAATGCCGGAATCAAAACGGAAAAAACCGTCTATTGGAACTATTCTACACCGTCCTTGTATCAAGAAGCCTTAGACCGCAAAGAAGGAAATGTTGTGTACGGCGGGCCTTTGTGCGTAAGCACCGGTAAACATACGGGCCGCAGCCCCAATGACCGCTATTTCGTGGAAACCCCCGAAATTGAAGGCAAGCTTTTCTATTGCAAAAGCAATAAAGGGATTAAAGCCGAATACTTTGATAAAATTTTTGCCAAAGTGCAAAAATATGTAGCCGATAAAGATTTGTTCGTGCGTGATGCTTACGTCGGTTCCAGCGAAGCTTCCCGCTTAAAAGTACGTGCGATTACCGAATGTGCGTGGAGCAACATGTTTGTTAAAAACATGTTCATTGAACCGAAACAAGAAGAACTTAAATCGTTCGTGCCGGAGTTTACCTTAATCTGCCTTCCTAAAATGAAAGTAGATCCGGCCACCGACGGTACGGTAAGCGAAACAGCTATTTTAATCAACTTTGCTAAAAAAATGGTACTCGTTATCGGTAGCGAATACGGCGGCGAAAACAAAAAAGCGCTCTTTACCATTATGAACTTCCTCTTGCCGCAAAAAGGAATTATGACCATGCACTGCTCGGCCAACGTCGGTAGCAAAAACGACAGTGCGATTTTCTTCGGCTTGTCCGGTACCGGTAAAACGACCTTATCGGCCGACATTACCCGCGGTCTTATCGGCGACGATGAACACGGCTGGGATGCCGAGGGCGTATTCAACTTTGAAGGCGGCTGCTATGCTAAAGTAATCCGCCTTAGCCAAGAAGCCGAACCGCAAATCTATTCCACCACCCAACGCTTTGGGACGGTACTGGAAAACGTGGTGTTTGACCCGCAAACCGGCAAATTGGATTTGGACGACGATACCTTAACGGAAAATACCCGCGCTTGCTATCCGCTTAACTTCATTGATAACGCGGTAGAATCCAAACGCGCCACCCACCCGAAAAACATCATCTTCTTAACGTGTGATGCCTTCGGTGTGATGCCGCCCATTTCCAAACTCAGCCCGGACCAAGCGTTGTACCACTTCATCAGCGGTTACACTGCTAAAGTAGCCGGTACGGAAAAAGGCGTCAAAGAACCGACCAGCACGTTCTCTACGTGCTTTGGCGGACCGTTCATGCCGTTGCATCCGTCTGTGTATGCGGAACTCTTGAAAAAGAAAATTAAAGAACACAACGTGGATTGCTGGCTCGTCAACACGGGCTGGATTGGCGGCCCCTACGGCGTAGGCAAGCGCATCAGCATCAAATATACGCGCGCTTTGTTGAATGCCGCTTTGGACGGTAAATTAGCCAAAGTGGACTTTATCACGGACCCGGTGTTTGGTTTCCAAATCCCGACTTCGTGCGAAGGCGTACCGTCTGAAATTTTGAACCCCATTAACTTGTGGGCGGATAAAAAAGAATATATGGCTAAATACGAAGCCTTGGCGCAATCGTTCATTGAAAACTTCAAAAAATATGAATCGGGCTGCTCCAAAGAAGTATTAGCCGCCGCACCGAAAGTGAAAGTAGCCGCGTAAGCTCTTAGACGTAAAATAAAATATAGGGGCCTGCATTGTGTAGCGGGCCCCAAATATACTAAAATATAGAAAACAGAATAATTTAATATTACAGGAGATTAAAATTATGGCAAAAGCAAATGCAAAATTTATGGCCCCTTTAACCCCCAGTGCTGAACTGGCAGCTATCGTTGGTAGCGCGGCATTGCCCCGCACCGAAGTAGTCAAAAAAATGTGGGATTATATTAAAAAGAACGGTCTTCAAGATAAAACCAACAAACGCATGATCAACTCGGACGCGAAATTGGCTGTTATTTTTGAAGGCAAAAAACAAATCAGCATGTTTGATATGAGCAAATATCTCTCCAAACATCTTTCTAAATAATTTTTTAGGAAAGTTTTAAAAAACAGCTTGGAATTATTTTCAAGCTGTTTTTTGTTTGTGGA
Organism: uncultured Elusimicrobium sp.; assembly: GCA_902781765.1. Lineage (GTDB taxonomy): Bacteria > Elusimicrobiota > Elusimicrobia > Elusimicrobiales > Elusimicrobiaceae > Avelusimicrobium. The sequence continues at coordinate 7,030 of CACZKQ010000017.1, forward strand.
GTGGAATAATTGCTACAATAGCTAAAAGGCTACTTAATGAGGAGAATTTATGCCAGCAGATTTGGAATTTATGTATAAAAAAATTTTACAAGCAGCCGGCGGAGCGGGTAATATTTCCTCTCTGGGTTGTTGTATGACTCGTCTACGTTTTACGGTGAAGGACGAGGCGTTGGTAGATGTAGCAGCCTTGCGCAAAGTGCGAGATGTAGCCGGTTATTTTTATTCCGGGGTTCAGCATCAGTTAATCGTGGGGCCTTCTGTGGCTGGGAAATTAGCGGCCTATTTTAAAGAACGTCATCATTTCAATTCGCTAGAAGAGGGGGGAAATCCCAGCGAAGTTAAATTGGATTTACAAGGTGCTATTTCCCAAAATAAAGCAGCGGTTAAACGTAAATATTCCAGCAAGATTGGGAGCATTTGCCGCAGAATAGGAAATATTTTTCTACCGCTTATTCCGGCTTATATCGGTTGTGGACTTATTATTGGAATTACCAATATTTTGTCTAAAACGTTGTTGGTAAATTGTCCGGATGTGGTTGCGCTATTGTCTGTATTGGGGCAAAGTGTATTTTTCTATTTACTGGCAATTGTGGGCTATAACGCCAATAAAGAATTTGGTGGTTCCCCTGCGCTGGGGCTTGCCTTTGCCGGAATTTTAAATATGCCTGCACTTTCCAATATCACGCTTTTTGGGCAGAAATTTGTGCCGGGAAAAGGGGGAGTCTTAGCGGTATTGCTTGTTTGTTGGGTGGGGTGTTTGGTTGAAAAATATTTACGTAAACACATTAAAGGCAGTGCTGAAATGTTTTTAACCCCTCTGTTGACGATTTTAATAGTGGGACCTCTTTCGTTAGCACTTATTCAACCAGTAGCCGGCTGGGCGGCAGATGCGCTAGCTACATGGACCCAATTTTTATTGCAGCGTAGCAGCCTGGTGGTAGGTGGAATTTTAGGTGGGTTCTTTTTACCCCTTGTCATGCTTGGGGTACATCAAAGTCTAATTCCTATACACCAACAACTTATGGAATCCTTCGGGGCTAACCCGTTATTCCCTATTTTATGTATGGCCGGCGCCGGACAGGTAGGAGCGGCGTTAGCAGTTCTTTTTAAAACACGTAATTCTTCTTTTAAAACTTTAATAAAAAGTGCTTTGCCGGTGGGAGTTTTAGGAATTGGCGAACCGCTAATCTATGGGGTTACTTTGCCGCTTTTTAAACCGTTTGTAGCAGCATGTATCGGCGGTGCAGCCGGCGGAGCGGTGGTGGCCTTTTTTCAGGTAGCTTCCAGTATCCCATTTGGAGTATCCGGGGTTGTATTGTTATTAGCGTTATCTAATGTGCATAGTGTAGTTTTTTATTTGGTAGGCTATTTAACCGCAGTAGGAACCGGATTTGCCTGTGCGTGGGGATTTGGTTTTGAGGATCCCGCTGAGCAGACGAGTGTTAAATAACAAATTTTACTGGGTTCAATATACGTATAAAACGCCCCGATTAAATCTTGGGGCGTTTTTTCAAAAGAAAATTTCTACTTGTAAATTTTGCGCGAGAGCGTAAGCTTGTATTTCTCTCTTTAGTGTTTTTAAATAGGAATTATTTCCTTTGAGATAGATTTCGCTATACAGCGGTAATAATTGTGGATAACGTAACGCTATCAAAGAAATGAATTTTTTTTGAAAGCCCGGCCGTAAATTTAAACTATCAAAACGATAGGTGGATGTATAAGGCGAAGTAGCTTCTATGATTGCTTTCCAATCACTTATCCCTGGGAGTAAAGGTGCCGCCATAACGGCAGTGGATAGTCCGGCTTGGTGGATGGTTGCTAATGCTTCTAAGCGAGTTGTTATTGTGGAAGTTCCCGGTTCCACCATTTGTCGTACATCCTCATCTACGGAAGAGAACGAAAAACCCACTTCACATTGGTAAAGTTGCTTCAGTAAATCCAAATCGCGGGTTACCAGTGCCGATTTGGTTAAAATACTGACCTTTGCTTGCGCGTATATAAGATGTTGGAGAATTTGGCGCGTACGTTGATATTTTTCTTCGTAGGGATTATAGGGATCAGTAGCGGAACAAAGCAATACATCTGCATGAAATAAGACAGCCGGTTTAATAGGAGTTTGAGCGATTTTTACATCCAAGAACGTTCCCCAGGGTTCATTGTGCCCGGTAAATTTACGCATATATTCCGCATAACAGTAAATACAATTATGGGGGCAACCAATGTAAGGATTTATCACAAAATCAAATCCGGGAATTTTTGATTTTGTGAGGATATTTTTAACTGAAACATGTCGAATAATCATAAAGTAAGTAATCTTGTGTTGTGTTTTTCTATAGTGTACAATATAATAGCATAGTGAGCCTATATGATTTATTCGTTAAAAAAAATAGTAGATTCTTGTCGGCGCTGGTTTGATTTTGAAAGCCGGCGCAAGGCCTTGTATGATTGCTGGGATGAGCAAGCGTCCCAGGGGGATACCCAGGCTGCCTATCGGCTCACATCGTTGTATCCGGCTTCCCCGAGTAACTACCCATTAGCGTATAAATGGACGTTGGCTTTAGCCAACCAGGCGCAAGACTGCCGCATTTTATTACAACTGGCAAAAATGCTAGAAACAGGGGCCGGTGTGGAACCTGATGAAAAACGTGCCTTGATTTGGTACGAACGGACGCTTTCTTTGCATATTTTACAAGGACAAAATTCCCCATTTTCCGTTTCGGAAGCTAATTTTGTACAAGGTAAAATTCAAGCACTTCGTGGTAAAACTGGTTGGAAATAACGCTTTCTAATCTATTTTTGAATAGGACAAATGGACTCGCTCTTACTACAATGGAACATATTACCACAGTAATAGGGGGAAGTTATGCTAAAAAAAGGAATTTTGTTTTTTTTCTTGTGTGCGGTAGGGTTGCCCGGATTTGGGCAAATTCAAAAATTGTGTGATTATGGGATTCTTCCTACAGATAACGTAACCATGTTGGAAGTGAATCCTTCTTTAACTGCCATAGATGACAGCAAAGGTGTTTCTTCCTCGCAACTGCTTTTTAAAACATATCATGCCATCAATGTCCATTATAATTGGGGCATAGAAACCCCGTTAGCCAGGTATGAATCTGCGGAAAAATCGGTCAGCGGATTAGGAGATATACTGGCCAACGCAACGTGGAGTACTTTTTCGGACGAAACGCAATATGGTTATGGTGCTAAGATGGAAATTTTCTTGCCTACTGCCACCGATAAACTGCTTGGTAGCGGGCAGTTGCAAGCCAGTCCGTCTATTTTTGTATGGCGCCGATTTTCCTCGGGGATTTACGTGGCGGGCGGATATAAACATTATGTATCGGTTATTGGAGATCATGCCCGGGAAGATATTGATATGGGACGTTTTCGCATCAATGTTAGTTACCTAAGCCCGGCAAATTGGTGGATACAAACCAACTGGTATTATCACCAAAATTTCCGCCAAAGCGGTAAGATGGAATTTATTCCCGAAGCAGAAGTGGGTACGCTAGTTAGTAGCGGAACTGCTTTGTATCTAGTGGGTAGTACGCACGCCGGTGGAAATATGCATAGTAAAGATTGGACATTAGGGGTTGGTTTTAAGATTTTATATTTGTAATAGAATAAAAGCCGGACTTTGCGGTTTTTGCCTTTCGGTATTCGCCTAGCGGCTTGTACCTCAAACAAAAATATCGCTCCGGCTTTCGACTCCCGACGCAAGCAAAGCAGTTTGCTTGCTCACTCAGCAGAAAGGTCGTCGCCTTCCGGTAAAATTCCTGACGGATAAATCCCTGTCGGGATTATCCTGCCTTCGGCAAAACTAATTGATACGCCCACAAGACTTTGTGGGCTTTCTCCTGCAGGCCGGGCTCGCGGTACTCGCCTTGCGGCTCACAAGTTCGCACGCAAACTCGTACAACGCTGCGCCTTTCGACTCCGGCACGCACACCAAGCAGTTTGCTTGCTCTGTGCATAAATTAAAAAATCGCTCGGCGGTTGTCGGCCACAAGTCGGCTCGTTGACCCTCGCCGCTCGCGGCCCCGGCTCGCCATCCTCGCCTTTCGCGCGATGCGCTCAAACTCGGATATGGCTGCGCCTTTCGACTCCCGCACGCACACCAAGCAGTTGGTGTGCTCTCGCGACAAATTAAAAACCTCGCAAAAGCGAGGTTTTAAAATTTGCGCTCGGCGGGAGTCGAACCCACATTTCCAGCTTCGGAGGCTGACGCTCTATCCATTGAACTACGAGCGCGTAAATCTATCTAATTATCTCTATTCTATCAAATTCTATCCCTTTATTCAGCACTTTCTACGTCGCGAGCATATTTTCGCGGAAAACCAAAGGTGATTGCCAAAAGTGCTCCAATACCTAGTAGGTACGGATAATATAAATATCGCATAATATGCACCGGCGAAACACCCGATAAGCTAGCCGCCATAAGCAGTTGCGCTCCGTAGGGAATCATTCCCTGTACAAAACACGAGAAAATGTCCAATAAACTGGCTGCTCGATTAGGGGCAATTTTAAATTTTTGAGCAATTTCTTTAGCGATAGGGCCTGCCATGATAAGCGCAATAGTATTGTTGGCCGTGCATAAATTAGCAAAACTGACCACACAGGCTAAACTGTACTCGGCTCCCCGGCGAGAAGTAATATGAGCTGTTGTTTTTTGAATAATCCAGGCAAGTCCACCATTATAACGAATCATTTCCAACATGCCGCCTGCTAAAATAGTAACAATAACGAGTTCTCCCATTCCGTTAATTCCGGCTCCCATGGAGGTTGTCCAACCCCACACATCAAAGGAGCCGAGAAGCAGCCCAATGATGCCACATAAAACGGTTCCTCCCAGTAAAACGAGCATCACATTAACCCCTAACACCGCTGCTGCCAAGACAGCTATGTACGGCAATACTTTAAGCCATTGGACTTCGTGCCCTGTAAACGAGGTTTGTGCCGCACTGCCGGAGAAAATATAAAAAACAGTAGTTAAAATAGCAAAAGGCATGACAATTTGAAAATTCGTTTTGAATTTATCGGCCATTTTACAACCTTGCGTGCGGGTGGCTACAATGGTAGTGTCGGAGATGAAAGATAGGTTGTCCCCAAACATCGCTCCGCTAACTACGACAGCCGCCATCAGTGCTAAAGGTAGTCCTGTTTGTTCGGCAAGGCCTGCTGCTACCGGGGTTAAGGCAACAATTGTCCCTACCGAAGTTCCTACTGAAACCGAAATAATGCAAGCTGCTAAAAATATGCCGGCGGCCAAAATATTTCCCGGTAAAATAGACAATGTTAAATTGACGGTTGCGTCCACTGCGCCCATGGCTTTAGCGGTTTGTGCAAAAGCTCCGGCCAGGATGAAGATGATTACCATAAGCATAATGTTAGCATTTGCCGCGCCTTTGCAAAAAAGTTCAATTCGGTTGTGTAAATTATTTCCTTTGCACATGGCGATTGCAACAATGGAAGAAAGTACAAAAGCTACTGTGATTGGCATTTTGTAAAAATCACCGGCCGCAATAGAAACTGCCAGGTAGGAGATTAAAAAAACACCTAGTGGAATTAAAGCCCAAGGATTGGGGGTAAGTTCTTCTTTTTTCATTGTAACACCATCATTCTTTCTACACAAAATAAATTGCCTACAATTTCGGCAAGTTTATAAGACGGGTGTGCAGTAAGGAGAAATAAATATATAATAATTATATAATTTTTCAGTCTATTCTTGTGAGAGCGGTACTTTTATGAAAGCATACATTGTAACAATTGGAGATGAGATTTTACTGGGGCAGATTTTAGACACCAATTCGCGTTTTATGGCAAACGAACTTGCCAAAATGGGCGCTGAAACAGTGGAAATGCGTTCCGTGGGGGATGCAAAAGCGGAAATTTTAAAGGCGTTAGCGGACGGATTTTCAAAGGCAGATGCTGTATTTGTAACGGGAGGGCTTGGCCCGACGAAAGATGATATTACCAAACAAGCACTAGCCGAATTTTTTCACACACCGCTTGTTCGTAATGACGAGGTGTACCACTGGCTAGAGGAATTTTTTGCCGAAAATCCTACACGTTTAAATGTACTCAATCAAACCCAGGCAGTTTTACCGCAAGCTTGTGTTCCGCTTCGTAATGCAAAGGGAACGGCTCCGGGTATGTGGTTTGAACAAAAGGGAAAAGTGCTTGTTTCGTTGCCCGGAGTGCCGTTTGAAACGGAATATTTATTTCCTGCGGAAGTATTACCGCGGTTGCGTAAAAAATTCACAGATTTAGGGGTTCATTACCACATGGTAACGGTGTTTGGTATCCCGGAAGCAGAACTGGCTTTGAAATTAGCCGAATTTGAAGCCGCTCTTCCGGACGATTTAACGTTAGCTTACCTACCCGCAGCGGGATATGTTCGTTTGCGGTTAACCGCAAAGACGGAGCAAGCTTCGCTGACGAGTCAATTTGAACGTTTACTAAATGCCTTAAAACCGCTTTCCTTTCAAGTGGGGGAAACGGAAAATCCCTGGTCGTATTTTGCGCAAATTCTTAAAAAATCCGGTGTAACAGTTGCCTGTGCGGAAAGTTGTACCGGGGGAAATATCGCGCGCGAGATTACTTCTGTTTCCGGGGCGTCATCTTACTTTGTAGGGGGGGTAGTTTCCTACGCAAATGATGTTAAGAAAAATGTACTTGGAGTATCGGCTCAAGATTTAGATAAATACGGAGCTGTTAGTGAAACGGTAGCTTGTCAAATGGCGCAGGGAGTTCGTCGTTTAACGGGGGCGGATTGGGCGGTATCTACTACAGGAATTGCCGGCCCGGACGGCGGAAGTGCTGAAAAACCCGTTGGGACGGTATGGATTGCGGTGTCTGGCCCAGAGGGAACAAAAGCCCGGAAGTTTTTATTTTCCCGTACGCGTGAAAGGAACATTGGCAAGGCCACTCAAACGGCTCTTACTTGGTTAGTAGAAGAAATTTTGACCGTCAAAAATAAATAAGAGGAACAAATATGAAAGTATTGTTAATTAACGGAAGTCCACATGAAAAGGGAAATACAACAATTGCGTTAACGGAAATGGAAAAAATTTTTAAGACGCAAGGGATAGAAACGGAAATCGTACGGGTAGGTAGTTTGGCGGTACGGGGATGTATTGCTTGCGGCTCGTGTAAAACGAAAGGAAAGTGTGTGTTTGACGATATTGTTAATGAGCTTGCCGAAAAATTTAAAAGTGCCGACGGCTTGGTGGTGGCTTCACCCGTATATTACGCTTCTGCCAATGCTACTTTAGTGGCAGTATTAGATCGCTTATTTTACAGCACTTCGTTTGATAAATCCATGAAGGTCGGTGCCAGTGTGGTGGTGGCCCGCAGAGGGGGGTGTTCCGCTACGTTTGATGAACTTAATAAATATTTTACTATTTGCGGGATGCCGATTGTTTCTAGCCAATATTGGAATAGTGTGCATGGCCGTACACCTGGTCAGGCGCTCCAAGACGAGGAAGGTCTGCAAACTATGCGCACACTGGCGCGTAATATGGTTTTTTTAATCCAAAGCATTCAACTGGGTAAAGAAAAATACGGCCTTCCCCAAAAAGAAGTTTGGAAACCGACACATTTTATTAAATAGAGTGAAAGCCATAACCGGTGCTAAAATGCTATACTCTAAAAAGTAACCCAATTTTCAATTTGACATTTTAGATTTCCTTTTTATGACAAACACAATTAAAAGCGAATATACAACACATGGAAAGAGGATTCTTGAAGGTTTGCTAGATAAAGCACAGTGGAAGGATTTATTAGCAAAGGGAAAAGTTATTTATAAAGGCCGTAATGAAATACATGTTTTGGAACTTAATGGACATAAAGTATCGGTTAAAAAATACGGGAAGCCCGTCATTTTTAATCGTATTTTATACTCGCTAGGAGTGCGTACCCCTAAAGCGTTGCGCAGTTACCGCAACGCCCAGCAAATCATAGAGCGTGGATTTCAAACGGCCGTTCCGCTTGGGTATGAAATTCACTACAGGAATGGAATTTTACAGGATTCGTATTTCGTGAGTTTATGGGCGCAAGGAACGCCTGTGGGGAGTGTCCGTAAGGTGGGTCCTTTGATGCGTGCGCTAGCACAATATACAGTTGCTTTACATGAAAAAGGACTAAGGCACCTGGATTATGCGCAACACAATATTTTATTTACTAAGCAGCATAATCGCTATCAATTTTCCCTAATTGATGTGAATCGTTTTGTTTTTCGCTCTAAGCCGTTGGGTTGGTTGGATACTTGTTTGAATTTAATGCAGCCGTTTGTTGGTAATAAACAATTAAAGATTTTTGTTACCGAATATGCCTATGCCCGCCGTGTCAACAAAGATGCACTTGTTCGGTGGGTATTATGTTTTAGACATCTTCGTAACGGATATAGTGATGTAAAACATCTTTTGCGTAAATTACCCGGGGCGCATTATTTTTCCCGCAAAGCGAAACGTTATTCTTCCAAATCGGCCAATAAATAAAATCTATTTTTGCTACAATATCATTATGAAAATAGCATCTTCTTTAACTGATTTAATCGGTCATACTCCGATTTTGCAAATTTCTAATTTTGTTACCCAATATGTGCCGGGTGCTTTACTTTATGCAAAGTTGGAATATTTTAATCCGGCCGGAAGTGTCAAAGACCGTGTAGCTAAAGCTATGATTGCGGACGCCGAACAAAAAGGGCTATTGAAACCCGGTTCGGTTATCATTGAACCTACTAGCGGAAATACCGGAATTGGCCTTGCCGCAGTAGCCGCGGCGCGCAAGTATAAAATAATTTTAACAATGCCCGACACTATGAGCGTGGAGCGGCGCAATTTATTAAAAGCCTATGGGGCTGAAGTAGTGCTTACTCCCGGTGCGGAAGGCATGAAAGGCGCGATTGCTAAAGCAGAAGAACTGGCCAAAGCGTTGCCCAATAGCTTTATCCCGGGTCAGTTTACAAACCCGGCTAATCCTGCCGCACATGTCGCCTCCACCGGGCCTGAAATTTGGCAAGATATGGACGGGAAAGTGGATTTATTTGTTGCCGGAGTAGGAACCGGCGGAACGCTAAGCGGAGTAGGAAAATTCCTAAAAAGCAAAAACCCCAGCGTACGTATTGTAGCCGTGGAGCCGGAAACATCTGCGGTCTTATCCAAAGGAAAGGCCGGCCCTCACAAAATTCAAGGTATCGGGGCTGGGTTTATTCCCAAAACGCTAGATACACATATCTATGATGAAATCATTCCCGTTCCTAACGAAGCAGCCTTGGCTACCGGGCGCAATTTTGCGCGTTGTGAAGGCATTTTGGTAGGCATTTCTTCG
>CACZKQ010000017.1:16406-22640 GCA_902781765.1 uncultured Elusimicrobium sp.
GCCTTATGGGCGGCTGTTCAATTAGCAAAACGACCGGAAAATAAACATAAAAATATCGTTGTTTTACTACCTGATACAGGGGAGCGTTACCTGTCAACCCCTATGTTTGAATAAGTAAAAAACCCCTGTTGCTAACAGGGGTTTTTACAGACTAAAATTTAATTTACATCACTTCTTTAGCCCACTCGGCAAGTTCTTTTTCGGCTACATTTGCTGAGAACCGTTTACCCTCTTTGACATTTGCTTTGGGAGCTAATTTTTGCATATGAAGGTGTGTCTCCCCCAGTCCGCTTCCTCCCGAGGTGGCAAAAGGAATGACTGTTTGACCGTTCCAGGCACAACTTTCCATAAACGTGTCAATGATGCTTGGTTCCCGATACCACCAAACCGGAAAACCCACAAAAACTACTTCGTAAGCAGACATCTGTGGCACGGGATTAGCCAGCGGCGGACGGCAATCCGGGTTACGCATTTCTACCGAACTGCGGCTACTGCGGTCCGTCCAATTTAAATCAGCCGTAGTATAACGTGTTTGCGGACAAATTTCATAAATATCGGCTTGGATAGATTTACCCAACCGTTGGGCTAATTTGGCTGTTACGCCGCTAGCACTAAAATAAGCAACCAGAATTTTTTTCATAACAGATGCTCCAAGATAATCTCCCTTTATTGTAGCAGTTAAAATAGGGGGGAGGTCAAGCAATTTTTGAGTATTTAAAATAAAAATGGTCAATCCAATACGCAATTTTATTAAAATATTATGCGGCAGCTAAGTAATTATTTGGTAAAATTTTTTAGGGTTGAAAAGCAACAAGTATGTTAAGGAGAAAAAATGATAACAAAACAGGTTTTTGTGGGGGCGATTAAAGCCCTATATAACGTGCAAAATCAACTGCCGGATGAATCATTATCCGGTTTAGTAACCATGCTAGAAGCGGCCATGGATTGCCGCCCGGAAGCAAACGGAAAAACGTGGATTCGCTGGTGGATTGAGGATAATAATTTTGGACGTAACCAGCTAACGGTTGCCTTAGGAAATCACGATGAAGCCGTTGAAACGCCTGAAGAATTATACGATTTGTTGATTTTTAAAAAAAAATAGCCGCAATCAATAAATTAAGCACCATTTTTATTGCATGATTAAACCGGGGAAAAAAGCTGCCCGGTGGGGTCTATTTAGTTTATGGAAGAAAAATATTCGGATGCCTTGCGGGAAAAAATCATTGTTAAAACAAGCGCAGTAGGCATTGTAACTAACGTGTTCTTGGCGAGTTTTAAAGCTGTGATTGGGCTTGCCACCCATTCGCTTGCTATCTTGCTAGATGGTGTAAACAACTTTTCGGACGTTCTTTCTTCTGCTATCACGATTGTGGGTGCTAAGTTGGCTAACAAAGCTCCGGACCGGGAACACCCGTTAGGACATGGCCGCCTGGAATATATTAGTGCTATGCTTGTTGCGGCGGTTATCTTATACGTTGGTATTACCGCATTAGTAGAATCTGCTAAAAAAATTATTCACCCCCAACATGCCGATTATTCATTTGTTTCCCTTGTTATTATTGCCGTAGCGGTAGGAGTGAAACTTCTGCTGGGATATTACGTAGAAAAGCAAGGTAAAAAAGTGAACTCCGCAGCTCTTATAGCCTCCGGGAAAGATGCTTTTTTTGATGCTGTTTTATCAGCCTCTGTATTAGCTTGTGCTATTTTTTATTTAATCTGCGGGGTTTCGCTGGAAGCATATATGGGGGGAATTATTTCGCTTGCCATCATTCGGGCCGGCTTGCAGATGTTGAAAGATACGCTTAATGATATACTTGGCCAACGCGTAAATCCCACTGTCAGCCGGGGAATTAAGCAAATCTTGGCCGAAGAACCTGAAATTCGCGGTGTTTATGATTTGATGATCAATAATTATGGCCCTAATAAAAATTATGCCTCCGTTCACATAGAATTGCCTGATACCATGAATGTGGAAGCAGTGGACCGGTTGACCCGGCGGATAGAGGAAAAAGTGTATCATAAAACCGGGGTTATTTTAACCGGGGTGGGGGTTTATTCGTATAATACGCAAGAAGGCGAGGCTGCCCAAATGAGAAATCATATTCAACAGATGGTTTTAGCGTATAATTGGGCCTTGCAACTTCATGGTTTCTATGCCAATACGGTAGAAAAAAGTCTGCGTTTTGACGTCGTACTTAGTTTTGATATTTCCCCAAAAAAAGCACTGGACACATTACTTAAAGAAATACAAGAAGCCTACCCGGCCTATCAAGTTCAAATTGTGCTTGATGTGGATATTACGGATTAACCTAATCCAAAACCTACTTTTGGAAGGCTATTCAAGCATTTTTATGGGGCTTCTTTCCTTCCCAAGAAAATCCCATTTTTGCTAAAATATAAGGAGATTTTGTAGGCGTAAATTTCCTTTTTAAGTTATGAATAAATTAGTCAGTATCATCATGCCCACGTATAATTGTGCTTCTTTTATTAAGGAGTCCGTTGAGTCGGTTTTGGCACAAGATTATACCGCTTGGGAACTGATTATCGTGGACGATTGCAGTAAAGACAACACGCGCGAAGTGTTAGCTCCCTATTTAACTAAATATCCTAACATTCACTATACCTGTTTGGAAAAAAACAGCGGTCCGGCGGCGGCGCGTTCAGCGGCACTTAAACAGGCCCAAGGCCATTACGTGGCGTTTTTAGATAGTGATGATTTATGGATGCCCGACAAATTAAGTAAACAACTCCGCTTTATGGAGCAGACCGGAGCCGTCTTTTGCGCAACCGGATATGCCCAAATTTACGAGGACGGAAAGCCGGCGAAAATCGCACTTATCCCGCCGCAAAAAACCGATTATAAAAAGATGCTTCGCCTCTCGTGCCCGGTGGGAAATTCCACCGTGATGTACGACCGCCGCGCACTGGGAAACCAACAAGTCCCGCCCATTAAAAAGCGCAACGATTTTGCACTGTGGTTACAAATTTTACACACCGCCCCGGCCTGTTACGGTATGCCCGACATCTTAACGAAATACCGCTTGCGTAGCCAATCGGTCAGCCGCAACAAATTGAAATTATTACCCTATCATTGGCAGTTGTACCGTCATATTGAAAAATTAAGTGTTCTTCAAAGCGTGTGGTATATTTTGTGCTGGGCGTGGATCAAAGGTACGGGCGTAGGCATTGAGAAGGTAAAATTGAAAGAAAGGAAATAAGTCCCTCGCACAATGAGTAAACCTTGTAGGATAGGAATTTTAGGCCATTTTTGCTTTGAAAAAGAACTGTTTAATGGCCAGACTGTTAAAACCAAAATGTTTACCTCTGCCTTGGAAACGGAACTGGGGAAAAGTGCTGTTGTTAAAATAGATACTCATGGAGGAATTAAAGCTCTACCGAAGGTGTGTTTGAACGTGTTAAAAGCCATGGTAACGTGTCGGGCCGTTGTCATGTTACCGGCTCATAACGGGGTAAAAGTATTTACGCCCATATTGGTTATTTTAGGGAAGTTTTTTCGGCGGAGAATTTACTACGTTGTTATTGGCGGGTGGTTGCCGGAAATGACAGCGTGTAAAAAATGGTTGGCTTTTTTGCTTAAAAAATTTGACGGTATTTATGTAGAAACTTCTTCCATGGAAAAAGCCCTGTCAAAACAAGGATTTAACAATGTTTTGATGATGCCTAATTTTAAGGACTTGGCTATTTTAGATGCAAAAGAATTGGTATATACGACGAAGGAACCGTTTCCCTTTTGTACGTTTTCGCGCGTGATGAAAGAAAAAGGAATAGAAGATGCTGTTACGGCTATCACCCAGTTAAATATGCAAGCAGGCCGTACGGTGGCGACTTTGGATATTTACGGACAAATAGATAGCAATTATACGGAGCGTTTTAATCGCTTACGGCAAAATTGCCCGCCGTTTATTGAGTACAAAGGGGTTGTGGCGCCCAATGAAAGTGTGCCTGTGTTAAAAAATTATTTTGCCTTATTGTTTCCCACTTATTACCAAGGAGAAGGTTTTGCCGGAACGTTACTTGATGCGATGGCGGCCGGAGTTCCGGTAATTGCAAGCGATTGGAAATATAATAAAGAAATCGTAAAGGACGGGAAAACCGGGGTACTGATTCATTCCAATTTGCTGACAGAAATAGAACAGGTGCTTGCTCAGCCTGACCAATTCAACCGCTTAAAACCGTTTTGCTTACAAGAAGCACAAAATTATACCCCAAAAACCGTTATAACACCGGTGGTAACATTTATTACAAAACAGGTGTCGGGCAAACTATAAAAAGGGGGAATGGGTTATGATTCAATCTTATGCCGATTACGAGTATTACTTAAAGTGTGATAAAGTGGCTTTAAATAAAACATACGCGCGGCCTCATTGGTTAGGGGATGAGGTGTGGAAGTATGAACGTTTGTTAAGAAAAGCCGAATATTTTGCAAATTGTCATTCAAAAAATCCTTTACGGTATTGGTATAAATACCGGTTGAAAAAACTGGGGCTTAAACTCGGATTTTGTATTCCTTTAAATGTGGTTGGTCCGGGATTATCTTTGGCACATCCCGGGCCGGTACTTATTAACGGGGCTTGCCGAATCGGGAAAAATTGCCGGATTCAAACTTGTGTTACCCTGGGGTCTACTAACGGATCTAGCAAGGCTCCTTTATTAGGGGACAATATTTTTTTGGGGGACGGTTGTAAAATTATCGGAGAGGTACAAATAGCGGACAATGTGGCTATCGGAGCAAATGCGGTAGTGGTTAAGTCTATCACCGAACCAAACACCACGTGGGGTGGTGTGCCGGCAAGAAAAATCAGCCAACATTCCTCCGGGGAGAACGTAATCAAGGCAACCGAGTTGGTAAGTGCGAAAGAGAATAATCAATACGAAAACTGAGGAGTTATCAAAAAGTGACAGTATGAACATTTTATTTATCATTAATTATTTTTCTATAGGCGGTGCCGAGAAACTAGTGTATGATTTTGCCCTGCAAATGTGCGGGTCGGTTCGCGCAATTTCGGTGGTCGGTTTGTATCGTGGTGATGCGGTTGTAGAAGAAACCATGCGTAAAAATTTGGAAAACAAAGGGATTAAAACCTATGTGCTTTGCAAACGGGCCAAAAAAGACCGATTGAAATCTGTCCGCCAGATTGTCCGCATCATTAAACAAGATAAAATTTCGATTGTTCACGCTCATTGTGGAGTTCCTATGTTATTAGGGAAAATAGCGGGATTTTTGTCGCGTGTTCCGGTGGTGTGCACTATTCACAGCACAAGCGGTTATTCGGCGGTGCAGGAACGGATGACGTCGTGGATGAGCAAAAATTATGTATCTATCGGCGAAGCGGCCGAAAAGTATATGACGGAAAAATTACACATTCCGCCCACTAAAATTACGCGTATTTATAATGCGGTGGATACGGCCAAATTCGGGCATGGTAAAAAAAGTGCGGATTTTTGGCAGCTTTACGGTGGCGAGCCGGGAGATATAAATTTATTACACGTCGGCCGCGTACACGAGGCCAAAAACCAGCTTTGTATGCTTCGCGCGATGGCGCAATTAAAAAAGCAGGGGCTTACGCACTACAAATTATATATCGTCGGACCGTATGAAACAGCCGACCCTCTTTATCAACAGTTAACGGTGTTTGTGCGGGAACATCACTTAGAGGCGCAGGTCCGTTTTGTAGGGCCGCAACGTAACGTAGCTGATTTTTTAGCCAACGCCGATTGTTTTTTAATGACGTCGCATTACGAGGGGTTTAGCTTAGCATTTTTGGAAGCTGTCATCAGCGGTGTGCCGGTAATTTGTACGGAGTTGCCATTTGTGCGTAATTTAAATAAGATAGCTCCTTGTGCGTTACTTATTGCGCAAGATGATAGCAAGACATTGGCGGATTTATTAGCGCAAAAGAAATTTGCCGCTTTTTCGCAAAACAGTCAAGCTTTTGCCGAGCAGTTTTCTATGGAACATTGCGCGCAACAACATTTGGAACTTTACAAGAAGGTGTGTGCATGATTAAGCTTGTTGAAAAACATGATATGTTTATCAATTTATTAGCATTTTATTTTGTTTCGTTGGTGCTAGGTGCGCTTAATGTTGGCATGATTGGGTCCCTTTTGAAAGTGATTGCATTTCTGCCTGCTTTTTGGTGGTTAATTGGAAAACATACAATTCGCTTATCACGCCCATTATTAGTCGCAATTGCTTTTTTGGGGTTTTTTACT